>CAZKJA010000042.1:0-16006 GCA_964552925.1 uncultured Treponemataceae bacterium | reverse complement strand
GGGTTGAAGCCCATGGCGCCGCATGCCACGTAGGCGATGGCGGTGATCAGCTGCAGGATCCGCAAGACTCCGGACCGCCTGAAACGGTCGCCCAGCTTTCCACCCACGAAGAGGCCGAGCGCCGATACGACCGAGACCGCCGACATGAAAGCTCCGGCGCGCGCCTCGTCGTACCCAAGCCGCAAAGTGAGCATCATTGCCAAAAACGGCCCGACGAACGAACCGGCCGAGACGACGAGCCTGACTGCAAAGAGGGCAAGGATTTCTCCAGGCAGGGTCGCCGCCTTCATATTGTCGCACCCATCCGCCTGCTCCTTGCCTATGATGTAAACCGGCGCCGCTCCGGATGGGTGATTCTACCAAGCCGATGCGTCGACGTCCATAATCGACACTTGATTCCCGTGCGCCATCCAATTACACTCGAGCCATGAATAAACACGGGGTGTCCGGCCACCAATACTCGAAGCCGACCCTCTCCCGGGCTCCGATCGCCGGGATCACCGTGGCCGTTGTGCTCTTCGCCCTTTTCATAGCGGTCGGTGCCTTGGTCGGGGCTCGATTGGCGCAGATGGAGCGGGTAAGCGTGTTGCTAGCGGCCTCGACGGTCAGGTCAACCCTGGAAAACAATGTCAATGTACGCGCTCACCTGGAACGTGGCGTCGTGGCCTTGTTTGAGTCAAACCCCACGATCACCGAACGGGAATTCACAGCGTATGTCTCGGCCCTCATCCTTGAAGACAAGGCCGTGATGAACGTTGGGCTGCTTGAAGGCACGACGATAAAGTACGTCTACCCGTACGAACGCAACAAGGCGGCGGTCGGCCGGGACTTGCTGCTGGTTCCAGAGCAGGCCGCGTCGATCTCGGAGGTCATACAATTCCGCCATCCCATCGTTTCCGGTCCATTCCCGCTCGTCCAGGGTGGAACAGGGCTGACGAGCAGGATGAGCATCTATCCAAAAACCGATGGCTACGCCAAATACTGGGGGCAGGCGAGCATCGTGCTCGACATCGAGGAGCTATTAAGGCAGGCGGGGATCGCCGACCACCCGACGCTGCGATTCCACCTCCAGTCGGAGAACCACTCGACAGGTGAATTGAAGCCGGTATTCGGCGACGCCGCGGTTCTCGAACAGGATCCCGTCAATCTTCAGGTCAACCTGCCGGGAACCGTGTGGATCCTCTCGGCCGTTCCCACCGAAGGCTGGAAGGCAAAAGGATGGGCTGCACTACTGATCTCGGCGGCCGGCGCCGCAATGGGCGGTTTCGCGGGATTCATGATCTACAGCCTCATCGACACGCGCGAGGCGCTCAAGGAGATGGCGTACCACGACCAGTTGACCGACCTGCCGAACAGGTCGCTGTTCTGGGACCGCCTCAATGTGGAGCTGAGCCGCGCGGAACGGGACAAGCGCGGCGCCTGCATATGCATGATAGACTTGGACAGCTTCAAGCTGGTCAATGACAATTACGGGCACGAGGCAGGTGACAAGCTGCTTATCGCCATCGCCGACAGGCTCGAGGCGGCGACGAGAAAAAGCGACACGGTGGCGAGGATAGGCGGCGATGAATTCGTCGTGATAGCAGCCGTCGACGATGACACCGGGGTCGAGGAAGTGCGGGAACGGCTTCGCGAGTGCTGGACGAGGCCGTTCGACCTCGGCGTAGTCGTCATGAACTCCGGATCAAGCATCGGGAGCGCGATGTACCCGGCCGATGGCGCCGACGCTGAAACGCTTCTGGCGGTAGCCGACAAACGCATGTACCAGGAGAAGAGGACGAAGAAACTGCCGCCATGATCGCGGCTTTTTCTTCGATATAGGGGCTGGCCAACGATAGCTTGTTGGTCAGCCCCATATGTTCAGGCTCGCGCACTCAGGCGCTGAACTTGACCTTGGCTTTCGAGGCGAGCATGAAGATAGTGAAAACGACACCGCTGACGAGGAATGTATCGATGGCGGGCACCGTTGTCAGCGTGAACTTGACCGCCTGCGCGTAGAATCCGAAACCTGCCCCGATCGCCCAGGCGAGCAACGGCATTATCCTGATGACGGGCGCTTCCTCGACCTTCTCCGGGTTGTAGGACTTGTTTTGCTCGCCCTTGAACAGGTAGTAATCGATTATCATTATCGACGCGGCCGGCGGGATCAGGATGGCGATCACGCCAAGGAAGGACTGGAACCCTCCCGCGGTATTGATACCCATCAAGGCGAGTACAGTGCCCACGGCTCCGGAAATCGCGGTGATCACGACCTTGTTCAGCTTGGGGAACAGGGCGTTGAGCGAGAGGGCGCCAGAATACAGGTTGGTATCGTTGGTCGTCCATGACGCCAGGAGGATGGTCAGCACTGCCATAACCGCCCAGATGGGCGAACTTCCCTTGAGCATTATCTTGGAGAAGTCGAACTCGCCGCCCGCGCCTTTGACCATGATTGCGCCAAGGGTAAGTATCAGCGGGAAGCCGACGGCCATGCCGAGGAACAAGCCTCCGGCCGCGTGACCCTTGTTCTTCGCGTAGCGGGTCATATCGGGAGTCACCACGCAACCTATCACGAAGGAACCGATGAGCAGGGACACGGCGGCGCCGAACGGCATCGCCTGGGCCGCCGCGGCCGGGGCCGGGACGGGGTCTCCCGTATACTCGCGTATGATCGTCACCACGAGCATGAGGAGGATGAGCGGCATCGCGAATACGCCGACCTTCTCTATCGCCTTGTACCCGACGATCGCGGTCAATGTTATGAGCACGCCGCCGAGCAGCGTATACACCCACGATGGCAGCGCGTCGCCGAGCACGAGCATGAGGCCTCCGTCTCCGAAGCCGGTGACCATGAAGCCGAGTTGCACGCCGAACCATCCCCACAGCGCGAAGAACAGCAGTATCTGGAGGACGTTGGCGCCTATCTTGCCGAAGGTGAAGCGCGCGGTCAGCCCGGTGGAGAGCCTGGTACCGGCGCCGATGATGCCGGTCAGGATCGAGATGAATCCGAGCACGAGCCCGGCCAAAACGTAGATTGCGACGGACCTGCCGAGCGGCATCGGGCCGGAGATCAGGCCGGCGAGGAAGAAGAGGGGAAGACACATCGCGATTCCCCAATACACCATGCCGATGCCGAACCAGCCCTTGCCCTCGCTTACCGGTACCGGCTTGGCACCGTAATCCTCAGTCAGTTCGGTCTTGTGACCAGTCTTTTCAGCCATCTGGAACTCCTTCCGATCCATGTACGCGGCGGCCAGGGCCGCGTTGACAACCTGTCGCGTATATCGCCCATTACCTCTTCTTGAGATCGCCGACTGCCTTGACCCGGAAGCGCACCGCGTTCGACGGCAGGTACGCCAGGGGGATCTCTTCCAGCTCGACTATCGAGGTCGATTTCTCGTCGGCGCCGGCGCGGACCGCTTCCGCTATCGCCTGGGCCTTGACCTCGTCGACCACCGCGTCGCGCCCCTTGCCGGCCACGTCGAACACGCCGTCGACGGTGCCCGACACCTGCGCTATCGCCGCGCCTATCGCGTTCGCCACGTCGAAATTCACGGGACGCAGGACCTTGCTGGCACCGATCAGGGAGTCCGGCAGGATTACGCTGCCGCCGCCGACGAGGATCACCGGCATCCCGGCCGAGGAGGTCTTCATCTTGTCGATGACTTCCTCGGTCATGCGCTTCATGACCGCGACCGCGGCCTGGGCCTGCTTCCTGTCGAGGCCGGCGACCTTCGAACGGTCGCCCATGTCCGCGAGCCCAGCGGCGACGGCCATGTCGCTGGCCGTCAGCGTCTTCCCGCCGAACACCAGGGCCTCGGAGCCGATCCGGTAGCCCACCGAGCGCGGACCGACGGTGATGGCCGCACCCGAGACGTCGACGAGGGATCCGCCGCCGAGGCCTATCGATATCAGGTCGGGCATGCGGAAGTTGGTGCGCACTCCGCCCACGTCCGCCGCCGCGCTCGATTCCCGCGGAAAGCCCTTGCTGAGGACGCCGATGTCGGTCGTCGTGCCGCCGACGTCGACGACGATGCCGTCGGCGATGCCCGACAGGTACGCGGCGCCGCGCAACGAGTTCGTCGGCCCGGAGGCGACGGTCAGCACGGGGTAGCGCATCGCGTAGGCGACGGACATCAGCGTGCCGTCGTTCTGGGTGATGAAAAGTTCAGCCTTGATCCCGTGCTTCCCGAGCGAATTACGGAAAGAACCGTAGGCCTTCTCAGCCAGCTTGCGTATCGCCGCGTTCAGCACCGACGCGTTCTCGCGCTCGATGAGGCCGATGCTCCCGATCTCGTGAGACAGCGTGACGGGGAAATCCTTCCCCAGTATTTCCGTGGCAAGTTCGGCTACCAACTGCTCGTGCCCGTGGTTGACCGGCGCGAAAGCCGAGGACACCGCGAGCGCCTCGGCCCCGGACTTGGCAACCGCGTCCAGGGCCCGGCGGATCTCGTCCTTGTCGGGATCGGCGATCGGCGCACCGTTGTATTCGTAACCGCCCCGCACGATGCTGTAGGTTCCGCCGATGGTCGACAGCAGATCAGACGGCCATTCGACGAAAGGCGGGATGCCGTAACCCGACGGCCCCGAAACGCGGATGACCGAAACGCGGGAAAGCCCCTTGCGCTCGATGATCGCGTTGGTCGCGTGCGTCGTGCCGAGCATCGCGTCGACTATCGAGGAGGCGGGCACCCTGGACAGCGCGAGCACCTGGACGACCGCGGCGTCGATGCCGGACGAAACGTCGGGCGTGGTGGCCGTCTTGCACTTGGCGACGACAGTATTCTTCTCGTCGAGCAGGACCGCGTCGGTATTGGTACCGCCCACGTCTATGCCGAGCCTGTAGTTCATCGCGAGCCTCCCGCCAGTTTTTCGATGGCCACGTAATCGAGGTCGTACTTGAAATACCGCGGGCCGACCTGCTTGAGCCCCGCTTCCGTACGCCAGATCGGATTGCACGGCATACCAACGACGACGCAACGCTGTCCATACTTGAGGCTCTCGGTCGTGATGGGTAGGCCCCTCTCCTGGTCGAGTACCGTTATCAGGTCGGGAGTCATCGCCACCGGCTTGCCGTTGCGGTTGCCGACCAGGTTCTCGTTCTGGAAATCGAGGTCGAAGGTCGAGCCCTTGTCGGCCTCGAGCCCCTCGAAGACCACGGTGCCGCGCATGAAGCCCGTCGTCAGGTCGCGGCGGACGTCGACGATCTTTCCCTCGAACAAGCGGAAGCCTTTAGTAATCCTGAGGATGCCGTCCAGGGCGCTCCCCCGGGACTTTCCCGCCTCGAGTATCGTCTCGCCTATCTTCTCGGCCAGGCTCATGGTTCCCCGCACGGCCAGGCGCTTCAAGGTGGCGCCGTCCATGCTGTAGATGCCGAGCATCGAGCTGAGCCCCATCGCGACGGTCGCCGTACGCGCCAGGATTTCGCTCCAGGCGTTGGTCACCGTCTCGAGGACCATTTTGTTGCCCTTCTCGTCGCACACGACCATCGGCGTCGACGAGACGCCGCCTATGCTGAAGGAGACCATCGGCAATTCGGGGAAGGCCCGTCCCATGCCGTCGCCGTCGACCAGGGGCAGGCCGAGCGTCGCGGCCGTGTAGATGGGTATGCAGGAATTGATGCCGCCGGCCTCGATCGAGATGACGCCGAAGGCCTTCTTCCCGAGGAATTTCTCGAGGGCTCGGAACGCGGTCTCCGGCTCGTGCCCGTTGGGCAGTTTCTCGAGCATCACCGCCGGGGCTCCCATCATCGCCGAGGGGATGACGAGCGCGTCGTCCGGCACCTCGTCGGCGTCGATCAGGCGCACCGGTCCGTGCTTGCGTATCGCCTGCTTGGCCATCAGCTTGCCGACGTAGGGATCCCCCCCGCCGCCGGAACCAAGGACCGCCGCCCCGATCGCGATCCTGTCGATAGCTTCCTCGTTCAGATACCTCATGAGTTCTCCTTGTCCCCGTGATCGATCGGACTACAGGACATACCGCAACTGGAAGGTGTCCCCTCCGATTGCAAAAAACGTTTCGGTGCTAAAAAGGCCGTCGCCCTGCCTCACCCCCCCGTCCAGGAACCTCTGGTACGAATGCTCCTCGTTGAACATCACTATCGCCATGATGTCGAAGCGGCCGCTCACGGTCGACGCGCCGACGACGCCCTTGAGAGCGGATATCACCTCGAGCGCCTTCGTCGTCTTGTGCGGCTGGACCTTGAACCCGATATACGCCGCCTGATGGTTTTCCAGGCTTGTCGGGTTGACCAGGCTGATTATCTGCAAGGCGCCGCTCTCGAGCATACGGTTCACCCGGCTCCGTACGGTATTCGTCGTCAGGCCGACTTTTTTCGCGATTTCCTGATACGGAGTCCTTCCGTTCCACAGGTTGCGGATGATGTCGAGATCGTAACTGTCCAACTTGTACGCCATCGAACCGTCCTTGCGCGATATCTTGAGTCGTAATTGTGCGAATTGTCAATAGCGATTGCCAATTTCATGCATTTGCACTATCATCGCCAAATAATTTGAGCGGCTTGTAAAATCGGAGGCATCGATGGACGTGGAAGAGGCGATTTTCGAGCGCAGGAGCGTCCGGTTCTTCACCGACGCCCCGGTTGAAAAAGCGAAGCTGCAGAGGATTTGCGAAGCCGCGCTCTGGGCGCCGACCGCGGGCAACTCCCAGCCATGGCTCTTCATCCCGGTCTCCGAACCGGATACGATACGCCTCATCCGGACCGTGTCGCCGGGCCTGCTCGGCAATCCCAAGGCGCTGATCGCGGTGCTCTCCGACAAAGAAGGCAACGTCAAGCGCATGGGACCGACGGGGGCGACTCTGGCGGAGATGGATTGTTGCTTCGCCGCGCAGAATATCGTTTTGATGGCCCACGCCCTGGGCCTGGGCAGTTGCGTCATACGCTCGTTCAACCAGAACGCCGTCCGCGAAGTCCTGGGCGCGCCGGCGGGCGTCACCCCTGAGCTGCTCATAATCCTGGGCTACGCGTCGAAGGCTGCGCCGGCGCCGAAACGCCGGATGGAAGTCATACAATGGGGAAAATTCGGAGGGCCGGGCCATGAGTGAACAGGAATTCGACAGCGGCGCGATGGAGCTGATGGCGTACATGCTCACCTCGGCCCGCGGCCTGGTCGACGAACCCGCCACCTACGGCCCATTTCGACTCGTCGACGGCGCCTCGCGGCTCTGCGAGCTCCTGATAGCCAAAGGCCACCCCGACAAGGCCTTCCTGGAAGGGCTCAAGGCCAAGATCGACGAGCGCAAGTTCGTCCTGATGACCGACGCCGACGCCTTCGTCGCCCTCGTCGACGAGACCGTCATCGACGTGACGAGGGCCTTGATGAAAAAGGGCTTGAACCAAGCCGGCTAACGCCTCCAGAATGCCTTCGTGAACAGCACTAGTACCGTATAGACCTCGAGCCTACCCAGCAGCATCGTGAACGACAGCCACCACAAGAGGTAATCCGGCAGGAACGAGTAGTTGTACATCGGGCCGACAAGGCTGAAACCGGGGCCTATGTTGCCGAGGCAGGCCATCGTCGCCGTAAGGCTCGTCATGATGTCGTACCCGCCGGTGGCCATCACGATCGTCGATACGAAAGCCGTCAGGAAATAGAGGAATACCATCGCCGCGATATCGTAGACGACGTTCTTGCGCAGGTATTGGCCACCGACGAAGACGCCGTACACGCCGCGGGGGTTGAGGAGGTAGCGCATCTCCGAGAGGCCCATCTTGAGCAGGGTGACCAGGCGCGATACCTTGACCCCGCCGCCGGTCGAGCCCGCGCAACCGCCTATGAACATGAGCACGAAGAGCATGGTCTGCGACAGGGCGGGCCACTTGAGGTAGTCCGCCGTCGCGAAGCCCGTCGTCGTCAGGATCGAGGAAGCCTGGAAGGACGCGAACCGGGCAGCCGCGCCGATCGTCCGGTAGGTGCCCGAGCGATACAGATCGAAGACCATGATCGCCGTCGCGGAGAGGAATATCGCCCAATACGCCCTGAATTCGGTGTCCTTGAAGGTGTCGCGGAAATCGCCCCTCAGGAGCCGCCAGAACAAGGAAAAATTCATCCCGGCGAGCATCATGAACAGGGTTATGACGAAATCGACATACGCCGAATCGAAGGCGGCGACGCTGACGTTCCGCGTGGAGAAACCGCCCGTGGCCATCGTCGCGAAGGTGTGGGCCGTCGCGTCGAACAGAGACATCCCACCGAGCATCAGCAACACGATCTCGATGATGGTCATGCCGAGGTAGATGAGCCAAAGTATTTTGGCGGTCTGCGAGAGCCGGGGCGTGAACTTGTCGACCGAAGGCCCCGGAGCCTCGGCCTCCATCAGGGTCTTGCCGCTGAGCCCGAGCAAGGGGAAAATGGCGACGGTCAATACCACTATCCCCATTCCCCCTAGCCAGTGGGTAGTCGCCCTCCACAGGAGCAACGAGCGCGGCAGCGATTCGATGTCGGAGAGAACCGACGCCCCGGTCGTGGTAAAGCCGGACATGGTCTCGAAGAACGCGGCGGGATACGAGCGGATGAAGCCCGAAAGCACGAACGGCAGGGCTCCGAGGGCGGTCGAGAATATCCAGGCGAGCGTGACGAAAAGATAGCCTGTCCTGTGCGACAGGACGGGTTTGCGCCCGGGGCGCAACGAGAACATGGCCGCGGTCAGGGACAGGAGGCCGGCGGCGATCGGAATGCCGAAGGCGTCGAAAGTGGCCATGCCCTCCCCGATCGCCAGGCCGACTGCCAGGCATGCGGCCATGAAAAAGCTCTGCATCGCCATAACCGCCGCGAGAGCCTTGAAGAGGGATTTAGTCTCCACGCCCGCCCCCGAAGACGCGTTCCAGGTTCGGCATATCGCTTTTCCTTGAAACGATGCCCAACGAATCGCCGCCTTCGAGCCTCGTCGCGCCTGTCGGCACGATCATTTCATCGCCACGCATCACGTAGGCCACGAGCACGCCCTTGGGCATGTCCACCTTCTGCAGCTCGAGTCTCGCGATCGGCGATTCGCCGGAAATGCGCAACTCGACGAGCTCGACGTTGTCCTCGTAGAAATCGTGAACGGTCCGGATGTTCGCCCGTCTGACCATCTCGAGCACGGCCGCCGTGACCACTCCCTTGACGCTTATCAGCGCATCGACGTCAAGCGTCGCCCCCAACGATGAATACCTGTCGTTCAGGGTGATCGCGACCGACTTCTCAGCGCCGAGGGTCTTCGCGAGCTGAGCGGTTATTATATTGAATGATTGCGAAGCAGTGGCGCAAACGACGAGGTCGGAGGTCTCCACGGCCGCCTGTTCAAGCAGGCCTTCGTCCGAGCTGTCGCCGAGGATGATATCGATATCCTGATAGAGCCTGGCGATCCGCTTTGTAGCTTCGCCGGAGGAATCCATCACTGTGATGCGTCTTTTGGCCCCGAAGAGGCGCCCGAGCACTCCGGCCTTCGAACGCTCAAGCAATTTCCCCACGATTTCTTCGCCTATACCCGTGGCGCCTATGACGAGCACTCGCTTCGCCACCGACTTCACGCCGGCGACCTGGCCGAGCAGGGTATCGAGCGAGGCCGGCGTCCCGATCAGGTAAAGTGAATCGGCGGCGGCGACGACGAAATCCCCGTGGGGTATCACAAGACCGTGATCCCTGGCGACGGCGGCCACGAGCACGCCGACCCCGGTTTCCTTCCTGGCATCCGCGAGCGTCTTCCCGACCAGGCCGGGGAGGGAAGAGACTTGCACCTTGCGCAGCTGCAACCTGCCCTGGTGCAGGGGCATGATGTCCTCGGCGAAACCCTCGCGGACAAAATGGTCCACCGCGCTCGCGGTCTCCGCCATCGGGTTAATGAGCACGTCGAGGCCGAACGCGTCGCGCTGTGCTTTGGAAAGGGACGAATAGAAGGGGCTGGCGACGCGGGCCACGGTGCGTATCGTCGATGACTCCGCCGCGACCATGCCGCAGGCGACGATATTGACCTCGTCGCTTCCGGTAAGCGCGAGGAACCAGTCCGCTTTCGCGGCCCCGGCCTTGCGAAGAGTCTCGGGTCGGCTGCCGTCCTCGTTCAGGACCATGCAGTCGAGCTCGTTGCCCGCCTTCCGGGCCACGTCCGGATCCTTCTCGATGATGACAATGTCCCGTTTCTCCTCAATGAGTTCGCGGGCTATATGGAGGCCGATCATTCCGGCTCCGACGATGATGATTTTCATGGTTGCACCTGCTCAATAATGGGGAGGCCGGACACTGGCCGGCATGGATGGATCCTTCTCGGTTCCCAACTCGACGATCCGTTTGGACAATTGTCTCACGGTCTCTTCCAGACGCTCCGTCCGTCGGCCGTATTCGACTACGAGGGCATCCAGTCCGATTACGGTCTTCTCAAGATAGGAGAGCTTCACTTCCATAGATTCAATCCGTCCGCTGTCCATCCGGCATTTCCCCCGTCGCGCCCGGCTTTGGCTGTCCGGGGCGAATTTCATCTTAATACTATTTTAATACTATACCCAGATATGGGAATCTTAGAAAGAGGCATGGGCGAACACCGCGACGAGGTAGTATAATTCCAGCATGAAACGACCACAGTCAGTACCAGCACTGGCGGCGATGCTTTTCGTCCTGTCCAGCCAAAGCCTCGCGGCCGAGTGGCTCAACATGAAGGCTCTCAAGGTCGCCGTTCTGGACGTCGTCTCGCGCGTCCCAAGCGAAACCATCGACACGGCGACCCTGACAGAGATGCTCCAGGTGGCCCTGGTCGACAGGGGCGCGTTCCAGGTCGTTGAGCGGTCCCTTATAGACAAAATCCTGAAAGAACAGGAGTTTCAGGTCACCGGCCTGACCGACGGCCAGGCTGCCAGGATCGGCGCCCTCGCCGGCGCAAACAAGGTGATGCTCGTCTCGATAGCCAAGCTGTCCGACAAATACATCCTTATCGTCAAGGGCATCGATACCCAGAGCGGCATCCTCGACCTTACAGACCAAGTGCTCTCCTACACCATCGACGGCTTTATAGAAGTCTTCCCGGTGCTCGCCGACCGCCTTATCCGCAAGGCCCGCGGGGAAACCCTGCCCGCCTACCAGCTCGCCGCGAAGCCGCCTATCGGCAGCCCCGCCACGAAGTTCCAGCCCGCGGCCCTCGCAGGCGAATACCGCGCCGTCGGCCGCAACCCCGACGGTAGCGCCTACCGGGGAAAGTGCGTGTTGGAGTACGACTCCGACGACGATCTGTTCTACGTGTATTGGTCTGTCGGCACCTCCGGGTACGAAGGAGTCGGCGAACTCGATGGCGACACCCTGACCGTCGAATGGGGAGATGAGTACCCGGTGGTATACAAAGTCCGCCAAGGCGGCAAGACGCTCGAGGGTATCTGGGCCAACGGGCAGGGGAGCGAGACACTGACCCGGTAGGGGATGCATCGACTTTCTAGCCGTCTATCAGCCTGGCCAGCTCTTCCCAGCGGGAGGTCCGGGCCTCGATGAGCGGGCAAACCTCTGCGTAACGGCGGCTGGCGGCCTCCAGCTCTGTCCCCGACGCTCCTTGCGACGATCCTGATGCGAACACCACCTCAAGAGCCGATTTTTCGGCCTCGAGCGCGGCGATTTCGTCAAGGATGCCCTCATATTCCTTGCGTTCGGAAAAGCTTGGCTTGCGAGGCTTGTCCTGCTCGCGGCTTTCCGTCTTGCCGGTCACAACAGCCCTGGCTCTGTCCCCATTGGACTTACCGGTCTTCGTAGCGCCAGCTCTGTCCCCGTCGGACTTGCCGGTCTTCGCGGTACCAGCTCTGTCCCCGCCGAAATTCACGGTTGCCGAGGCGACCTCCTCGGAGTCCAGGTACTCGCGGTACGCGCCGTATGGGCCGGGGAACAGCGCCGCATGGCCGGAACCGTCGATCGTTATCGTCGTCGTGGTGACGCCGTCAAGGAAGGCGCGGTCATGCGATACGACGATCACGCAACCGTCGAAACCGTCGATATAGTCTTCGAGCAACTCTATCGTCTCGATGTCCAGATCGTTGGTCGGCTCGTCGAGCACCAGAAGGTTCGGGTGCTCCGCGAGTACCGAAACCAGCTGCAAGCGCCGAAGCTCTCCGCCCGACAAGGTCGACAGCCGCTGGTCGTGCATCGACCTATCGAAAAGGAAGCGCTCGAGTAGCCGCTCCGGGTCGAGCAGGGTACCATCGGCCATCGCGGTCAGCTCGGCGTGGCGGCGTATGAAATCGATCATGCGCGCGTCCATAGGCAGGTCGCCGGCGGTCTGGCCGTAATACGAGCAGACAGTGTTTACGCCGCACTCTACCATGCCTTCGTCGGGCTCGAGCGTCCCGACGATCAGGCGGAGCAGGGTAGTCTTGCCCGAGCCGTTCGGGCCGACGACGCCGATGCGGTCACCCTTGCTGAACTCGTAGGAGAACGGATCGAACACCAGGCGCCCGCCATAGCGCTTGGCCGCGTCCTTGAGCGCCAGGATCTTTTTCCCGAGGCGCCTGGACTTCGACGAGAACGAACCCATCGGAACCGGCCGTTCCAGGGCGGCTGCTTGCATGTCCTTGATCACGCCCTTGCGGCGCTCGCTCTTGGTCGCGCGCGCGCGGGCGCCCCGCATCAGCCACTTCATCTCGATCTTCAGTATCGCCTCGCGCCTGGAATCCGCCTTTTCGAGGGAGTTCCAGCGCTCGCGCTTCATCTCGATGAAGGCGGAGTAATCCCCAGGGTAGGAGAACACAGTCGACCGGTCTATCTCCAGGATGCGACCCGCGACGGCGTCGAGGAAGGCCCGGTCATGCGTAACTACGACGAAGGCAAAGGGCGCTGAACCCAACTTGCGTTCGAGCAACTCGATCGCGGCCAGATCCAGATGGTTGGTCGGCTCGTCGAGCAGCACAAGGTCCGCGGCGTCGGCCAGGCAACGAGCGAGCGCCGCCTTCTTGACCATTCCGCCGGACATACCGTCCATCGTCGCCTCGACCCCGGGCAACCCGAGCTCGGTGCACAGCGACGCGTAACGCCGCTCGAGCATGAAGCCGCCCTCGGTCTCCATCCTCGCGTGCAGCGCGTCGACGATCCTGTGGTGCGCCGTGGTCCCGCCCGCGCTACCATTGTCTGCAGCTCTGTCCCCGATACCTTCCCATCCTGTAACTGCGGCCTCATAATCCCGCGCTAGCCTGGCTAATGGCGAATCACCCTCATAAAGGAATTCCGCCAGCGTCGCGCCTACCGGCGCGACAGGCAGTTGCGGCAACACCGATACGCGGAGGCCGCGCTTGCGCGCTATCGTTCCATCGTCGGGCTCAAGCGCCCCGGACAAGATGCGGAGGAAGGTGGACTTGCCAGCACCGTTGCGGCCGACGAGCCCGAGGCGCTCGCCCTCCTCAATGCCCAGCGAGACGTCCTTGAACAGCGGCGTGCCGACAAGCGTCTTCGAGACGCCGTCGAGGGATAGTATGTTCATGTGGTGGGCGGACTATAGCCGTGAAACGGGCGTGTGGGCAAGGTCGGCTCAGCCGGTCGGCCTTGCCACCCAGCTCTGTCCCTGTGGAGTACACCGGAACCTGAGGTATGTCCATATTCACGGTGGCGCTTAAGGCAAGTCAATCCCCGTTGCCAGAAATTACACATGAGCTCTGCACTCATTGGTTAAACCACGAAAAAGTCCTCAAGGAGGCTGATATAGCACTCAACGGTATTGCTTTGAGAGACATGCTTCTGTATGAGAGTCTTTGTCGCTTATTTTGAAAGCAGAGCTCAAAAATTACTTAAACGTCTTTACTCCAGCATGAGTTGCGTGTGCTCTGGGAAAAACAGCCTATGAACAGAACCAATTCTCATGCACAGCTTCACAATGCCAGCTCGGTGGTGCCATAAACCTCCATAGCGCCAGTCCCGCTTATCCTCGACCTGGTGGGCATCCACCGGATTGTCGTCGATGTATACGAACATCTTTAGGAACTCTTGGAGACCTGACACAATTCGGGAGAAGAACCGACTACCCCAGACGTGGCCCACAAGACCGTGGAGCCTGTTGTAAGCCATTGCAAAGACACTCATAACCCACTGCATCAGCCTGGAAAGATTTGTTGTGCCTTCTGGCCGCACCATGAGATGGAAATGGTTCCCCATGATACAGAAATTTTCCAACCGGAATGTATACTTGCTTTTGGCGCGCTGAAGCACCTCGAGGAATAGCTCTTTAATCTCGCACGAGTCAAGAATCATCTCCTTGCGGTTCGCACGAGCTGTCACATGGTATAAAGCCCCATCTTGTAAAATTCTTGGCTTTCTCATGCACACTAGTACGGTATGCCATGCACAGGCGCTTGCATTCTAGCTCTGTCCCCGTTGTCCCTTCACTGAGATAATGACTTCGATTAGCCTGGAAGAGCTTAAAGACTAACTCCTACATCAAGCTCTGTCCCCTAGTTCCCACCTGTCCCCTTTAACTCCGTCCCCCCTGCTTCCCTTGTCCCCAACCCCCCGAACGGCTATCTTGATACCATGGCCATACCGATCCCCGCCTTCGACGACCTTTCACCAGAACTCGCGCTGTCCGCGGTCGACGAGGCATTCGGGGTCAGAGCTGACGGCTCGTTTTTTGCCTACCCGAGCTACGCGAACCGCGTCTACGGACTCAAGGGCGATGATGGGATGGAGTACGTCGCCAAGTTCTACCGGCCCGGTCGCTGGACGACTCAGGCGATACTCGAGGAGCACGCGTTCGTCGCCGAGTTGGCGTCCGCCGAGATTCCCGTGGTCGCGCCGCTCGCCGACAGGAACGGGGAGACGCTGCCCGAGCTGGTCCTCGAAGGCACGGCCGGCGAAACCTCTTTCCCCTTCGCCCTTTTCCCAAAGCGAGGGGGCCGCCTCTTCGACGCCGAGCGGGACGACGACTGGCTGCGCATGGGCGCGCTGGCCGGCCGCATCCACGCGGTCGGCGCCGTCCGGCCGTTCACCGCCCGCGTCCGGCTGGAACCAGGGCTTGCCACGGCATACGCCGAGGAGATACTCGCCAGCGGCGCCGTCCACCCTGACGCGCTTGAGCGACTCGAGCCGGTGCTGTCGCAGGCGGCACGCCTGGTCGACCGGGCGCTCGCCACCGCAACGGCACGCCCGATACGGCTGCACGGAGACTTCCACCGGGGAAACGTGCTCGACCGCGCCGACGCCGGGCTTCTGGCGATCGACTTCGACGACGCGGCCTCGGGGCCGGCCGTGCAGGACCTGTGGCTGCTCCTGCCAGGGCCCGCGGCGGAATGCAGGAGGCAACTTGCGCACATCGTCGAGGGCTACGAGGCTTTCATGCCGTTCGACAGGACGACGCTGTCGCTGGTCGAACCGTTGCGGCTCCTAAGGATGATCCACTTCGTCTCGTGGCAGGCCCGCCAGCGTTCCGACCGCGGGTTTGCCGCGCGTTTCGAGGGCTGGGGTTCCAAGGAATTCTGGTCCACCGAAGCGGTCGACCTCGCCGACCAGATTGAGCGCGTCGAAAACGGCCATTTCAACGATTGAGACAGGCCTTAACACTTAAGCCTGTACGGTGTATCATTATGGCACTTTATTATAGGATCGAGTGTAACGAATGGAATATTCCGAACTGACTATGCATCCTGACCTGGCTCGCGGCATCATCGATGCCGGCTATGTCACCTGCATGCCCGTGCAGGCTGCGGTCTTTCCGCACGCGTTCGCGGGCGAGGACATCTACGCGCAATCACAGACAGGGACCGGCAAGACCGCGGCCTTCCTGGTTTCTATTTTCCAGCGGATTATGGAAGACCCCCAGAGCAGGCACCGCAAGGTGCTGATACTCGCGCCGACCCGCGAGCTGGCCGTGCAGATCGAGGCCGAGGCCCGCAAGTTGGCCAAGCATCTGCCGATATCGATGGGCTGCTTCTACGGCGGCGTCGCGTACGGGCCGCAGTTCGACATGCTGCGCGACAAGGTGCAGATGATCATCGGGACGCCCGGCCGCATCATCGACCTTGTCGAACAGGGCAAGATGCTGCTGCGCGACGTCGGCTTCCTCGTGGTCGACGAGGCCG
>CAZKJA010000041.1:0-16049 GCA_964552925.1 uncultured Treponemataceae bacterium | reverse complement strand
GGTTGAGGCTTTGGCCAAGGGCGGTAACGCCCGCGTGCAGAGGTGAACGAAGCTCGTGGAGACTCGGGAGGGTCGCCGCGGTCGATTCGATTTTTATTGTTATCAACGAAAGGCGGACCATATGAAGGCTAAAATCGGACTCGTTGGGCTCGCGGTGATGGGCCAGAACCTCGTACTCAATATCAACGACAAGGGGTACGCGGTCGCGGTGAACAACCGCTCGCCGAAACCAGTGAAGGATTTCCTCGCCGCGGCGAAGGCTGAAGGGCGCGACCCCGGCAGTTCAAAGACGCCGATAATGGGCGCGGAGACCGTGGAGGCTTTCATCGCCATGCTCGAACGCCCGAGGAAGATAATCCTGCTCGTCAAGGCGGGAGCCGCGGTCGACGAGACAATCGCGAAGATTCTCCCCTACCTGGAGAAGGGCGACTTGATAATAGACGGCGGTAATTCCTTCTGGGCCGACACCGAGCGGCGCGCCAAGGAGATGTCAGCCAAGGGCTTCCTGTACATAGGCACCGGCGTCTCCGGCGGCGAGGAAGGCGCGAGGCACGGGCCGTCGCTGATGCCCGGCGGCGATAGCGCTGCCTGGCCCCTCGTCAAGGACATCTTTCAGGCGATCTCCGCGAAGACTCCCCAGGGCGAGGCCTGCTGCGCGTGGATGGGTTCGGGCGGCGCCGGGCATTTCGTCAAGATGGTGCACAACGGCATCGAGTACGGCGACATGGAGCTGATAGCCGAAACATACCAGCTGATGCACGAACGGCTAGGCCTGGACCACGCCGCGATGGCCAAGGCCTTCGCCGAATGGAACGGCACCGAACTCGAGAGCTACCTCATCGAGATTACCGCGAACATACTCGCCGTCAAGGACGCCGACGGCTCGCCCCTCGTCGAGAAGATACTGGACGCGGCCGGGCAGAAGGGCACCGGCAAGTGGACAAGCCAGGAGGCCCTCGACGCGGGCATCCCGCTTACGCTTATCACCGAGGCGGTCTACGCCCGCGCCTTGTCGGCCCTGATCGACGAGCGGCGCGCCGCCTCGGGCGTACTCGCCGGCCCCGGCGCCGGGGACAGAGCCGCCCTCGCCGCGGGATCGGCGAAGGCCGAACTCATCGAGGACCTCCGCAAGGCGTTGCTCGCCGCGAAGATAGTCTCGTACGCGCAGGGCTTCATGCTGCTCCGCGAAGCGAGCAGGGAGCGCGGCTGGAAACTCGATTTCGGCGCGATCGCGCTCACATGGCGGGGAGGATGCATCATACGATCGGCCTTCCTCGGCAAGATAAAGGAAGCCTTCGACCGGCGAGCGGACCTGCCTTCGCTTATGGTCGACGACTACTTCGTAAAGGTGCTCGTCGCCTGCCAGGCATCGCTGCGCAAGGTAGTCGCGATGGCCGCGATGGGAGGCACGCCTATTCCGGCGCTCTCCGCGGCGCTCAATTTCTACGACGGCTACCGCGCCGCGCGCCTGCCTGCCAACCTGCTGCAGGCGCAGCGCGACTGGTTCGGCGCGCACACCTACGAACGGCTCGACAAGCCGCGGGGCGAGTTCTTCCATACCGACTGGATAGGATCGGGAGGCAAGGCCGTCTCGGGTACTTACAACGCCTGAAACCCCATCGTTGCGCTGATCAAGGATTCAACATGCGCATACGCTATGTCCGCATTTTTTTGACCAGCGCAAGAATTCCGGGGACGGAATACACGACAAGGCCCAGCCAGATGAAGCCGAAGACGATCAACTGTCCGCGGCTGAACTCCTCGCCGTATACGAACACCCCCAGCAGAAGGACCATCGTCGGCGATATGTATTGCAGGAAGCCTACGGTGAATATAGGGATGCGTCTCGCGCCCGACGCGAACAACAGGAGGGTCGCCGCGGTCGCCACGCCTCCCCCGGCAAGGAGCAACGCGGAACCCGGATTCGGCTTGATGAAGTATCCCGATCCACCAATCTCGCGCACAAGGATATAACCCAACGCGAACGGCATCATGAACAGAATCTCGTAAAATATCGAGTTCACCGAGTTGATCTTGATCTTCTTTTTTATGATGCTGTAAATCGAAAAGGAGAATGCCAGAGCGAGCGCGAGTGCCGGTATGCTTCTATACTGGATTATCTTGATGACCACCCCGATCAAGGCGAGCCCCAAGGCGATCAACTGGTATACATTCATCCGTTCCTTCAGGAAGACCATCCCGAGGAATACCACCACTATCGGGTACAGGTAATACCCCATGCTCAGCTCGAGCAGATGGTTGGTGATTATCGCGAGCAGATAGGCTACCCACTGTACCACGAGCGACACGCTGGCAAGGAGGTACAAGACGAGGGTCTTCCTGTTTTTCAGGGGCTCGAAGATATTCTCCGGCTTGTAGAACACAGCGAGCAGGATGGCCAAAAGGACGAACGCCCACAGGGCCCTGTGGGCGAGGATGGTAACGGGGTCGATCCCCTGCATGAGTTTCCAGTACGCCGGCAGCAAGCCCCACGCAACGTATACGGCAATTATATACGCCAAGCCGCGGGTTCGTTCCCGATCCGGTCCGACCACCAATGCCTCCCTGTAAAAAACCTCGCCGTGGAACCACCGCGGCGAGGTCGTGGACCGACAGCTCTAATGCCGGTTCTCATATTCAACGAACCATGCAAGCGCGATAGTGCTAGAGCGGTCCCATCATCTTGTCTGGCAGCCAGGTTATTATTTCGGGGAACAGGAATATCAGTATCAACGCGACAACCAACGCGCCAAGGTATGGCATGACCCCCTTGTAGATGGTCTTGAATGGAATGCCGGTGATATTTCCCGTTATGAAAACATACAACGCTATCGGCGGGATGAGACCGCCTATCATAAGCGTGATGCTGATCATTATACCGAACCAGATCGGGTCGTAACCAAGCGCCAGCGCGGATGGCAGGAAAATCGGGGTCGCCAATACCATGAACGCCAGGTCGTCCATTATCGAGCCGCCCACCAGGTAGATCACGATTATCATCATCATGACCGCGAACGGGGGCAGGGGAAGCGACGAGGCCCATTCCGCCGTTATGAAAGGTATTTCGGTGATGACAAGGAAATGACCGAAGATCGACGAACCCGCGATAAGCATCAGCGTCATTATGGCGGTTTTGAGGGATCCCTTTATGGATTTCTTTATCATCTTGACGCTGACTTCACGCCTGACCAAGGCCATCAGGAATACGGCGACGGTGCCGATCGTTCCCGCTTCAGTCGGGCTGAAGAAGCCTACCATCATGCCGCCGATGACGATCGTAAAGACCACCAGCACGATCAACACCTCGGGCAGGGCCTTGAAACGCTCTATCCAGGTCGAGCCTTCACCCCTCGGCGCAATGCTCGGCTTCAATGAGACCCAGATCAGGATCACGAGCATGAAGAGGACCATTATCATCAAGGCCGGCATTATTCCAGCCAGGAAGAGGCGCCCAATCGACTGCTCGCAAATAAGGCCATACAGGATCAGGACAGTGCTCGGGGGCAGGATCATGCCAATCGTCCCTACCGACGCGACGGTTCCCGCCGACAGCTCTTTCTTGTACCCGAAGCGGTCCATCTCCGGTATCGCGAGCCCCGAGAAGGTTCCGACGGTCGCCAGGGTCGAGCCGCACATAGCCTTGAAGGCGGTCGCTCCTACTACAGTGGTCATCGCGAGCCCGCCTGGAACGCGGCCGAACCACTTGTACGCCCCGCCGTACAGGCGCTTGGCAATATTGGTGTTCGCCGCGAATTCGCCCATGAGGACGAAAAGCGGTATTACCGTATAGCTATATGTCGTGAAGGCGTCGAAGAAATCCTTGACGACCAGGTTCGAGGCTGGCATGAACGACATGAGCGCGGTGAAACCGAAAAACCCCACCAGGATCATGCAGTACGCCATCTCCAATCCGGTCAGGAACAAGACAAGCATCGCGGCAATGCCGATAACTCCTATGAGTACTTCCTGGTTCATGCCTCGCCTGCCTTTTCTTCGTTCGTGGTGCCGCGTACGACCTCCACCAAATCGTAGAGAATCGTGAGGCTCTGGAGCAGGAAGCTGAACGCCAGAGCGTATACTATGGGATAATACGGGATCTTGAAGCTCGAGCTCACCTCGCCCGTCCGCTTGACGTCTCCTCCGTACAGGAAGAAGTTATAGGAGATGAACAGGAAGAGCAGTATTCCCAATGTCCTGGTCACGATATTCACGATCCTCTGCGGACCCGGCTTCAGTTTTTCAGTTATTAGGTCGACTTGAACCTGGGCCTTCAGGAATGTGGCAAAAGGAACGGAGAAACCGAATACGATCGCTCCTCCATATTGGATAATCTCCATCGAACCGGTTATTGGGTGCCCGAAATTACGAAGGATCACATCGGTAAGGGTGACCAGCACCATCACGACGAGGACGCTTCCAGCGATGATATAAAGAAGCGCGTCAATCTTCCTTATGCCGGCCATCAATTGCTTCATTCCCATCCTCCCGCTAGTTAAAAGCACGCCGGAATGGAACAATACCATTCCGGCGCATCTGGAAGAAAAGCTTCCGGGAAAGGCCGCAGCCCGTTAGGGCGTACGGCTGCCGCGGATCAGTATTTTTTATGGGTTGTTCTTGAGGAAATCCAGGCAGAACTGCAAAGCTTCATCGCCGGGCAAGCCCTTTGATTTAGCCATTTTGACATAGTTGTCCAGGATGGGCTTCATGAGAGCAGCAGTGGCGGCCTGGTCCTGCTTCGAGACATCGACGAATTTCACGCCTTTTTGCATGGCGAAATCCTTGGCTTTGTTGTCCAATTCCACCCACATCTTGGCGATCTTCTCATTGTACTCATCGTTGAGCTTCTCGATGGCTGCGCGGTCGGCCGGAGAGATCAAATTCCACTTATCCTTGTTCATGATCACGTACATCGAGGTCATGTACGAGATTCCGTAGTCCTGGATGACGGTCTTCACAACTTCGCCGATCTTGAAGCCCTGAAGAGCCTCAATCGGGAAAAGCGTTCCGTCGATGACGCCGCGCTGAAGCGAATCGTAGGCTTCGCTTACGGGCATCGTTACCGGAGCGGCGCCGAGGTTGGTCACTATATCCGCGTTCTCCGCGTTGGCCTTGATCCTCAACCCCTTCACATCCTTCATGGAACTGACGGCTTTCTTGGTCATAATGAAGCCAGGAGCCGCGCCATGGAGGAACATCACCTGAACGTCGGAGAATTCCTTGGGCTGGAATTTCTTGTAGTACGCGTTCGCCAGCTTGCTGGCCTGGTAGCCGTTCTGATAGCCGAGGGGCATCTGCAATACTTCCGACAGGGGCAACCTGCCGGGAGCGTACGCCAAGAGGGCTCCGGCCATGTCGGCGATTCCCTTTACGACGGCGTCATACGCCTGCATGGGCGGGGTAAGGGTGCTCCCGGGGAACATAGTAACCTTGACTCGCCCTGATGTGGCAGCTTCGACGTCCTTGCCCCAGTTCCCTGCCATCACCGTCAGAGGATGGCTGGCCGGCCACATGACCGAGTAGCGCAACTTTATTTCCTTGGCTTGGGAGAAGGCCGGGATGACGCACACCGCCAGCAGGAGCACGACGGCTATTGTAGATCGAACCGCCGAACTGAACGAAGATGAACCCGATTTCGTTGTCATGGTACCTCCAATATTTCGCTGAATCCATTCACTGAACGTAATTGATGATCGCATCTTTTACCAGTTTGTCAAGAAAATTCTTTGATTTTATTTCTTGTGCCCCGCATTGTAGCGTTCGATCTCGTCGCTGACGATCGGGTTTACATGCGGATAAATGCTGCCAGGCGCGCCATAGGTCATGCACGGTATGAAATGTCCGCCAGGGCCGTATTTCTCGCAGGCTTGGCGCACTTCCGACCTGATTTCCGCCTCGGTCGCTTCCTCCCTGTCGACGATGGCCGCGTCTATGCCGCCCATGAGCGTCATACGACCAGCCACCTGCTTCTGGATTCCGGCGATATCGTTCTGGGGCAAGACGCCCTGCCAGATATCCACGCCTATTTCCACCATATCGTCGATGATAGGTTCGAGGAAGGAATCGGCATGGTGCATCACAATGACCCCCGCTTCGCGGAAATCCGCGTAGAACTTCGCGTACAGCGGCTTCAGGAATTCCCGCCAGACTTCGGGGCTCATGAAAAGGCTGTGCTTGGTTCCCCAGTCGTCGTGGGACAGTACGATGTCGGGCTTGAGATTGTTTATAAGCAAGCGCGCGTATGTCCGCCGGTACTCGAAGATAGCCTCCAGCAATTCGTGCATGTATTCCGGCTCCGCGAGGAAATTCACCAGGGCGTCCTCGAACCCCATGAGGAAATGGGATTCCTCGAAAATGCCGGTACCCATGAAACTCATTATGAGCTTCTCGTTACGATCAGTCGCGTCGCGGGTTGCGAAAGCGCCGCTCCAATCCGTGCAATTGGATACCAGGTCGGGTACCTTGACGTAGTCCCGCCATGCGGTGATGTCGGGCAGGACCTTGTCGTCGCTGGTGATATGCGGCATCGCCGCGAACTGGTCCGCCGGCCAGACTATGGTAGTGCCCCATCGATCCTTGGAGGTACTGCCCTTGACGCGGTTGCCAGAGGTGAACAGGCGGACAGGATCGTTCATGATGAGGGCGAATGGTTGATATTGATTGACCAGCCGGTCGGGATGTCCGTTTGGCTTGATGGTTTCCAGCAAGTTTTCTTTCGCGCTCAGCATCGTATCCCCCCGTAGAATTGATTCACTGAACGCATTCTATCACGGTTCGGGAAATTCGCAAATCAAATCCGTTCGCGTGAGACGTTGGCTTTATGTACGAGCTTGAAATCGGTGCGCAGATACCCGACATCGGGCAGCCGAGGCTAACAGGATTTCTTGAGTATCTTGACCAACAGCCTCATATAGGTTTCCATTTTCTGCTCGAGGTTATATGAAGCCTCGTGGATACACCAATCGTAGATAACGCCTCGGCTCGCGATGAACAGGTTCGCGGTCGCTTCTTCCGGCGTCATATCGGAAGATAGTTCCTGGCTAGCCTGACCCTTTTCTATCAAATCGCTGAGTAAGGTCTGCATGAACCGGCCCTTCTTGATGAAAAGCTTGTTCTTGGTATTATACAGTTGGGAGATGTTGGCAATGCCGCGTTTGAAATTGTACTTCGCGTAGTACTTGAAATAAAGGACGATCAAGTCCTCGACGTTACTGCCCGATTCCGCGGCCTGCGCGAGCTTCGACGCGACGGTAGTTTCGAAAAACTCGTCGGCTTTCTTGAAAATATCGAGGAAAATATCTTCCTTCGACCTGAAATAATGGTAGAAGGTTCCTATGGAGACACCGGCCTTCTCGCTTATCTCCTGGATGGTCGTATTAGCGAAGCCTTGCTTCTCCATCAGACTTACGGCGATGCTGTATATTTCCGCCCGGGTCTTGTCCGCCTGGAGTTGCCTGGAGGTCGGTTTTTTTTCAAGCACTGTAATTACTTCCTATCGAGAACAACGAGCAGGGGGATCTCTTGGACCTCCCTGCCCGTATTTAAAGTTGAAGATGTTTTAAGCTAGGGCATCACCGCGTCACCTGTCAAGCATTTATCTTGCTCGGCGTCAGGGTCCGGTAATAGCTGCCGCATAGGTTGTTGGGATTGACGGCTTCGCGAACCTTGTACTGGTACGCAGTGACCAGCGGCTGTGGAAGCTTGACGTACATAGCGTCATGCTCCTCCTGCGTGAACCCCAGGCCATCCTCCCTGCGAAGGTCCTGGTTCCAGTGCCCCATGTCGACGCCGAGCCCCTTCTCGGTCATCCAGCGCTGGGTATCATTTATGAAGTCCGCGGTGCCCTTGATCGAAGCCTTGTCGTACGCGTCGAAGTTGATGAAGAACTCCCAACCGGTAGGACCACCGCCACCGATTATGCACACGCTGCCCATGTCTGAGTCTCCGCCGGTCGCCGCGATGCACGTTTTCTCGGTTTCCCATTTCTTCTTGAGGGCGGAAGCCTCTTCCATGACCTTGGCGCTGACGAATACGTTTGAAGAAAGCCCGAAATTCCCTTCGTAGGCGCCACACATAACGTAATTGAGGTTCTTGTGGCCCAGCCGGATCAGGTAGAGCAAGGTGTAGTCGACAAGCTCCTTGTCCATCATGAACTTGTTCTTCCAGCCGCCGGTGAGTTCCAGCACCTTGTCGAGCGCCGCTTCCTTGAACTCCGTATCCCGGGCGCTGACGCCCGCGAGGATGACCTGGAACTCGATCTTCATGTCGTCGTTTATCTTCTTGACTTCAGGATCGGCGACGAGGGCCGGAATATCGCACAACTGCTTGTCCGGGTCGGTGATGATTTTGATCATCGCGGCCTTGAGGTCGCGCCCGAACATGTTAAACTGCCTGTGCCCGAGGAAGAGGATGTCATTCTCATGGAGCAGAGCGATAGCGTTCGCGTACGCATCCCAGGTCTTGAAGCACAGGGTGTAGGACTTGAAGTTGTCGGGCAGGTCAGCCTTGTACGCGGGGACCGTCCCCCTGGTCGGGATGAAAGCCGGACCCGGCCACGGGTGAAGCCGCACGGCCATCCTGGTGCATACGCCCATCGATCCGGTGCTGCCCTGGAAACCGCGGAGTATGCCCCTGGTGCTGGGTCCAGGGCCTTCGCCGCAGAACCAGCCCGAGCCGGCTCCCAGCGAGCCTGTCCTGAGAACCTCGCCAGATGGAAGTACCCACTCCGCGCCGAGCATATTCTCGCTGGCGGATCCCATGGAGATCGACGTCGGGCCGAAGCCTACCCAGCCCGCGGTACTCGCGAGCGGGGCGCTGGAGCAGCCTACGCCGGGGACGTTGAGCGTGAGCCCGACCTTCATCGCCTCGGCCTGAACCGTCGCGCCGATGGCGTAGGGCTCGATGATGGCGTACATGTTCTTGTCGTCGATCTCGATGCTGCGCATCCGCCGCATATCGAGCTGGATCGCGTACGTCGAATCGATGAAGCCCATCGCCGACCAGAATGTCGTCGAAGCCTTGAACTTGATGCCGTACTTGTTGCACAGGCGGACGATGTTCTGGACCTCGGCGGTGGTGCCCGGGAGCAATACCGCCTGCGGCAGGGGGGTCTTGTGGTCGTACGGCCCGTAGTGGGCCGAAGATTGGGAGGCGATACATCGGTAGGTTTCGAGTATGCCCAAGTCCCGCGAGATGTTGCGCTTGCCGACTATACTCTCGAGGGCATTGTAGATTTCGTTTGAAAGAGCCATGTGCATCCCTCCTTATAGAGCTTTTTCGACGAGCTCGACGACGTCGAGAACCTGGATGGTCCGTCCGTTCTCGTCCTTGGTATCCTTGAAGTTGCTCTCGCACCAGGGACAGGCGGTCACGAGCGCGTTCGCGCCGGTCGCGTTGGCCTCGGTGACCCGCTCGGAAGCGGTCCACGAAGAAAGCTCGGGGCTGGTTTCGCTGCAACCGCCGCCGGCGCCGCAGCACCAGGAATATTCCCTTATACGTTCCATCTCCACAAGTTCCACGCCCGGTATAGCCTTGATTACGTTGCGGGGCGCGTCATAGATACCGTAAGCGCCATTGAAGCGCGGGCGCTTGGGATCCCAGGTGTGGATCTGATTGAGGATCTTCTTCTCCACACCGGACCACGGCACGAAGGGTTCGCCGAGGCGTCCCAGGTGGCAGGGGTCGTGGTAGGTGACGGACATCGGCAGGGACTTCGTGAACATGATCTTCCCTGCGGCGATGAGCCTGTCCATGTACTCGACCACGTGGAGGACTTCGACCTTGAGCCCGAGCTTCGCGTACTGGCGCTTGAAGGCGTGGTAGCAGTCGGAGCACGGCGTCACTATCGTCTTCACGCCGGCGGAGGTGAACGCCTTGATGTTCGCTTCGGCGCTCTTCTTGAAATCGTCCTTGAAGCCCATCTGCAAGGCGCGGCCGGCGCAGCACATATCGGCGGCGCCCATGAAGCCGAGATCGACGCCCGACTTCCTGAGGATCCTGACGGCGGACTGCGCTATCTTCGTCAGCTTGCCTTCGTAGCTGTACTTGCATCCGGGGAAGAACATGACCTCGGCCTTTTCCTTGGTCAGGTCCTTGAGTCCCAAGCCCTGGGCCCACGCCGTTCGGTCGGAAAATTTCCTCCCGACGATCATGGTCTTCTCTTTGGAGAGCGCTGTCATGATCTCTTTCTGCCCTGGCAAGGTCTTGCCAGCCTCTACGGCGTACGCCTTGAGCTCGAGGTTGTGCTCGAGCGGCTCGAGGTTGTACCGAGTCACCTTGCACGCCACGTCGCAGGCGCCGCACGCGGTGCATTCATGGATGACCCGTGTCGTCGTCTCGGAAAGATCGGCGTCCTTGGTCAGCAATGCCAGGCCGAGCTCGAAACGTCCGCGGGCGGAATACGCGTTGAAGTTCGAATATGAGATGCTCGGGCAGTTCTCGCCGAAGCGCAGGCTCTTCACCTTGTCGAAGGGGATCCACTTGCAGCTGAGGCAGTTGCTGCATCGTTCCTCCATCGGCCTATAATCTACCAATGCCATGTCAAACCCCCTGTAGACCGAGCTTGCCGGTGTTCATTATGCGGTTCGGGTCGAAGATATCCTTCAACTTGGAGAGTACCATAGTGGACTGCGCGTCCTTGTTGAGCTGGAGCTGCGCCCACATGCCGTGGGGCCGGAGGTAATAGGCGCCCATCTTCGCGAATTCCACGCTGGCGTCGGAGAAAAGCTTCTTCGCGCGGGCCGTTTCCTTGCTGCACGCCGCGTCATAGGGGAGCATGAACTCGCAATGGTAGCTCGTGCCCATATTCTGCGGCTGCACGTAGACGCCGATATCCCCGGCGGGATAGCCCGCCGCCGTCGCCAGAGCGTTCATCGCGGCGATGAACTCCGGGGTGCGGTCCAGCGTCGTAGTGAAGAATAGTTCCGCGAAAGCGCCCTTGTAGGCTTCTTTCCAGTAGACCGGCCCGGAAGGCTTCTTTATTTTGGCGAGCACCGTGGCCCCCGAAACGCCCGGGAGGGCGGACACAAGCCTCAGGCCGAACTGCTGCGCGATGTCGGCGATGTCGAGTGCCTGGGCCTCGGCACGCTGTTCGGGCAGGAGGCTCTGGCCGGATATGCCGACCAAGGCTGCCCAGGCGGGCAATTCGCCCTTCAACTCGGCGATCCGTCCGGCATTCTCGCCGAGCAGGCTGGCGAGCGTAGCGCCGTTTACTATCATCATCTCGTTGCTCAGGCGGAGCCTGATGACCCTGTACACGAAATCCACGAGATCCTCGGCCTTGTCGGCCGGCGCGAAATACATCTTGTGCACCGGAGAGGCCGCTTCGCATTTGAGCGAGGCCCAGGTGACTATGCCCATGCTCCCCTGCGATCCGGTAAGCAGGCGGTAGAAGTCGAGCATCATCGGCCCGTTGCCGCCGACCTGCCAACGCTCGGTCGACTGCTGCTTCTGCACGTCCAGCGGGCCGCCGCCGGCCTCGCCGGTGAACATGCGGTTGCCGTCGCCCCAAACCACTTCCGTGCAGCGCAGCGGATCGATGAAGTTCCACTGGTGCAAGGCGTTCATCCTGGGCTCGATGTCGAGCACGCTCGCCACCACGGACTTGCCAGCCTTCGGCGCGAGCGGCATTGAGAGTTCCAGGTCTTCCTTCGCCAGGGCTTCCGTCAGCTCGCCGTAGGTCACGCCGGGTTCGACTATCGCGACCCGTTGCTGGCGGTTGATGCTGATGATCTTCTTCATGCCGCTAAGGGCGACGATAACCCCCCCGGGCACGCCCGGCACCGTGTCGCCGCGCTGCCGCGTTCCCGTGGAACTCACGGGGACTAACGGCGTCTTCGTCTCGTTGGCCAGCTTCACGATACGTTGCACTTCGTCGGCGCTTTTCGGCTTGACTACCAAACGCGGCATCATCGGCGCGACAAAGCTGCCGTCCCGTGAATACCGTTCGAGCGTCTTCGCATCGTCGGCTACGTTCGCCTTGCCAACGATACCGGCCATTTTTTCAACAAGGCCATCCATCGTCTACCCCCAGTCGAAAATTCTTCCCGCCCGGAGATGGGCGGGACGACGCATGGTCATCCATGCGTGTTTTAGTTGATACCGTTCACTGAACGCGTTCAGTGTAAACGAGGTTTCGGAAATGTGTCAACAAAAATAAAGCGCCCGGAAGGAAAATATATGGCCATGGAATAACGGAGAGGGATTGGCCGGGATCCGGCGGGAGCCGGTCTACGGCAGCTTCCAAACCCTGATGGTGACGGAAGGCACGTCTGCCGAATCGCCTGGCGTCAAGGTCCCGAGGAAGACGAATCCGTTGAGCCATGAATACCGGCTATCGACCGGGGCCTCGTATACGAATTCCGTCTGGAAGCGGTACGCCTCGTTCAGCATGAAGCCCCGCGTACAGGCGTCCCCGCCATGTAACCGAACGCGACGAACTCAGGATCGTCGAAGTCCCGGCCGCGGTAGAACATCCTGAACTCCACCGGTGTGCCCCCCATGACCCATGGAGCCGAAACCTCCATCTCGGGGCGATACTCCTCGAGAAGCCGTACCGCCCTGTCTACCTGGGACCTCCCGAGCGGTTCCGGCCAGTGGGCGCCGAGTACGTCGGAGAATTCGAGCCGCTGGAGCCGCTTAAGCGACTCAAGGAAGACATCCCTGGTCTGGAATATTAGCATACGCTTGAGCACTGCGTCGGCGCTCAGGAGCAGCCCGGTCAGCGAGTCGATCAGGCTAATCGATCCCGGAGTGTGGCCTGGCAGGTGCACCGCCGCGAGAACCCGGCCTCCGAGGTCGAAGGTCTGCCCGTCGACGATATCCCTGACCCCGTATCGCATGCGGCCGTCAGCCGCCACGGAAGGACAGTACGACTCCATCATGCCCCGGTCTTCCGGCCGGATCCAGACCTCGCCGAATTCGTGGTTGCACATGACGTGGTCGTAATGCCCGTGCGAGTTCACGACCACGAGCGGCTTGTCGGTTAGCGTTTCGACGTAAGCCCTGAGCCCAGGATCTCCGTAGCCTGTGTCAACGACCAAGGTCCTGTCCCGACCCTCTATAGCGGTAATTATTGCGGTCCCGTAACCGGGCATCGATCCGGGCCCGGGATGGTAGCCGGGGCACACGATACGGTACAGCCCTTCGTACGGCTTCGAGTGCGTGAAATCGCCTGTCGCCGGGGCATTCATCCAAGCATGCCGAATTCGCGCCGCAAAGCCATGTACATACCTTCGCGCACCCACCTGGTCAAAGGTGCGGGCACCAGGTCGACGCCGTGGGGGACTCGCGGCAGGCTGTACAGTTCCGTAGGCACGCCGAAGCCCATCAGCCGCCTCGCGAAGTCGAGGCCTTCATCGCGAAGAGGGTCATACTCGCAGGTGACAACGCAGGCAGGCGGCAAACCGGAAAGGTCGCGGGCCAGGGCGGGTTGGGCGTAGTACGACGGCGCGCTTCCGTTGAAGCCTCCGAGGTACAGGCCCCAGACCTTGTTCATGCCCGGACCCTTGACCATTGGGACGTTGTCCCAGTACTGCATCACCGACACCGAGTCCGGCTTGTTGTCAAAGGTAGCGTAATTGAGAATCTGCAACGCGATTTTGGGGCCGCCCTTGTCGCGGAGCCACAGGCACAGCCCCGCGGCTATCGCGCCGCCGGCGCTGGTGCCTAAAAGCGCGATCCTGTCGCGGTCGATCCCTATCTCCCTGGCATGGCCGTAGGCCCAATCGATGACCGCCAGGCAGTCCTCGAGCTGGGCCGGAAAGACCGCTCCCGGCGCAAGCCTGTATTCGACCGACAGCACGGTGCAGGGCACCCCCGCGGCGAAGGCGCTCGCCCTGTGGTTGTCGCGGTCGCACCCGCCCGAGACGAAGCCGCCCCCGTGGACGTTGACCAGGAGCGGCGCGGAGCTTGCCTTGGGATCCCGGTAGAGTCTGACAGGTACGGACGGCGCCCCCGCGGGACCGGGAACCTCGAAATCCCGAATCTCCATGCCTTCCGGGGGCTTGTAGTTGGTGATAGCCGACAGGCGTCTGTCGAAATCGGCGGGGTCCGAAGGATCGGCCGAGGCGCTCAATTCCCAGAGGCAATCGTATCCAGGATGGGGCTTACAGTTCATCGTAGGATTTCCTTTCGAAAGGCGGGCAAGCCGCAATGCGACGCGGAGACAAGACAGCGCGGGGCGAGGCACCATTCCTCGCCCGCGACGGCGAATCTTACTTCTTGGCAGCCTCGTACGCTTTGAGCATCGTGTCGACCAAATCGGCTCCGACGTCCCTCTTGATCATATCGTAGACCGGCTCGGCGGCTTTCTTCATGCTCGCGAACATCTGGGGCGTCGGATAAATAACTTCCTTGCCCTGGGACTTCAACGTAGCCAAGGTCACGTCGACGCTTTCGAGAGCCATTTTGAGAGCTTCGGCACCGGCTTCGTAATGGACTTTCATTATAAGGTTCTGGAGATCCTTCGGCATGCCGTCGAACAGCTGCTTGTTCATCACCGCCGTCGCGATGAACAGTATATGGTGGGTCATCACCACGTACTTCTGGACCTCGCCGAGCTTGGTGACGATGAGCAGCTCGACGGGATTCTCCTGGGCCTGGACCAGGTTCTGCTGGAGGGCGACATAGAGCTCGCCGAAGGCCAGCGGGGTCGGGTTGGAACCCAGGGCCTTCCAGTACGCCATGTGGTACTTGTTCTCCATCGTGCGGATCTTGATGCCCTTGAAGTCGTCCATGGTCCGTACGGCCTTGTTCGAGCTCATCTCACGGAAGGCCGAAGGGGCGAGCTGGACCAGCTTGAGCCCGGCCTTCTCGTAGTACGTGGCAATCTTGTCGCGGAAGGCGCCGCTGCCGAGCATCTTGAGCGCGACCTGGGGATCGGTCAGCGCGGCAGGCATGTCGAAGACGGCTACCTGGGGGATGAAGCTGACCTGCGGAGCTGTAGCCTGGTACACTATGGAAATGTCGCCGGCCTGGCAGGCTTCGATCATCTCGCGATCGCCGCCGAGTTGCGCGCCCGGATAGATTTCGACTTTGAACCTGCCTCCCGACTCGGCTTCGAGCCTGTCCTTGATCAAGGCGACGCTTTTGCCGGACGTGCTGGTAGCCGATGCCGCGTACGCGACTTTAAGCGTGTACACCTTGTCCGGAGCGGCCCAAACGACGCTTGCGCTGACGATGCACAGGATCAGGAACAATACGATTGTTTTCTGGAACGTCCTCATTGAATGCCTCCTCCTATAATCTTAGCCCAGCAACACCAGGCTTATCGCAGGGAAAATCGTGACCAAGAGCAAGGCCACGATGAATGCCAGCACGAAGGGATAGGCCTTGATCCCCACCTTCATCACGGGGGTATCTATGAGAGGGGCGGTCACGAACAGGTTGACTCCGAAAGGCGGCGTGACGAAACCTATTGCAAGGTTCATCACCATCACGACGCCGAGGTGGACCGGGTTGATGCCGAGGGCATTGGCCGCGGGCATCAGCATCGGGGCAAGAATCATCACCGCCGGGCCAACGTCCATCACCATGCCTATGAGCAGCAACACTACGTTGAGCGCGAGCAGGAACGCGATCTTGCTCGTGAACGTTCCAATCAGGAAATCACCGAGCATGTTCGGTACCTGAGCCAGCGACAACACCCGGCCGAACGCGTTGGCAAGACCCATCAGGACCAGGAGCGGCGCGTAGGACTTGACAGTGTCGAGGAAGAACTTCGGCACATCCCTGACCTTCACCGTCCTGTAGACGAAGACGCAGATGATAAGCGCGTAGAACACCGAGATATTCGCGGCCTCGGTCGGAGTCACGACGCCGCTGTAAATGCCGCCAAGGATGATCACGGGGGACATGAGGGCCCAGAAGCTCTCCTTGAACACAGTCAGGAATCCTTTGGCCCGGAGCGCCATGTAGTTGGCCCTGATCTTTTCCTTGTCCTCGCCGTTCCGCTTGCAGTAGATGTAGGCATAGACCATCAGGCAGAGCCCGATCAGGATCCCCGGGATGATGCCGGCGGTGAACATGGCGCCGACCGAAGTCCCGGTGAACAA
>CAZKJA010000040.1:0-16086 GCA_964552925.1 uncultured Treponemataceae bacterium | reverse complement strand
CATCGGCGCGGACGGGTTTGTGGCTATCGTACTCGAGCGTCACCTGGCTCTTCGCGTCCGGGCGCAGCCAGGCGATCTTCTTCGATTTGCGCAGCTCGGTCGCGTGCATCAGCAGCTTGTGCGCGTACATGATAGGAGCGGGCATCAGTTCGGGCGTCTCGTCGCAGGCGAAGCCGAACATCATCCCCTGGTCGCCGGCGCCCTGCTTGCCCTCGTATTCCTTGAGGCCGTGTCCTTCCACGCCCTGGTTTATGTCCTGAGACTGCGCGTGGATCGTGTTGAGGATGGCCATAGACTCGTAGTCGAGGCCGTAATCGGGGTTGGTGTAGCCGATTTCCTTGACGACATCGCGTATCAAGGTCTGGATGTCGACGTAGGTATCGGTGGTTATCTCGCCACCGACGAGTACCATGCCGGTCGTCGCGAAGCATTCGCAGGCGACGTGGCTGTGCTTGTCCTTCTCGAGGCAGGCGTCGAGGACCGCGTCAGAAATCTGGTCGCATAGCTTGTCCGGGTGGCCTTCGCCTACCGATTCGGACGTGAAGAGACGATGCTGGCTGTTCATGGGGAACCTCCCTTTTAGCCGTGTTTACCGCCGCGAAACATCTTCGCGACGAACCGCCCGCAATATGGATCAAATCGGCGGCACGCACGGACCCGATGGGCCCTGAGCATAGATCAAGTATCTCCAACTCAAACCAACAAAGCAAGTACTTGCGTTTTACAAAGCGAGGGAACGGGCCTATACTGGGTACAAACCGGCATTCACGGAGCTTCACTATGCAACAGAATGACAAGTACATACTCGCGCTCGACCAGGGGACGACTTCGTCCCGGGCCATCGTTTTCAACGAGACAGGCATTGTCATAGGAATCAAGCAAATACCCTTCAACCAGATTTACCCCAAGCCCGGTTGGGTGGAGCACGACCCCCTCGAGATATGGCAGACGCAATACGACGCGGCCGTCGGCGCGATCGACGCGGCGCAGATCACGCCGTCGCAGATAGCGGCCATCGGCATCACGAACCAGCGCGAGACTACGATAGTCTGGGACCGTATCACCGGCAAGCCGGTGCACAACGCGATAGTCTGGCAGTGCAGGCGCTCGTCGGCCATATGCCAGGATCTCAAGGCCAAGGGTTACGAACTGGAGGTACGCGCGCGGACCGGCCTCGTCCTCGACCCCTATTTCTCGGGGACGAAGCTTGTGTGGATGTTCAACGAGATTCCCGGCCTCCGCGCGCGCGCCGAACGCGGGGAATTGATGTTCGGCACGGTCGACTCGTGGCTTGTCTGGAACCTGACCGGCAGGCACGTGACCGACGCGACAAACGCCAGCCGTACGCTTCTGTTCAACATACGCGAAGGCAAGTGGGATCGTGAAATACTACGGATGCTCGATATCCCCGAATCGATCCTGCCGGAAGTCCTGCCGAGCTCCGCGGAATTCGGCCATACGCGCAAGGATCTGTTCGGGTGCGAGATCCCGGTGACGGGTTGCGCAGGGGACCAGCAGGCCGCGCTGTTCGGCCATGCCTGCTTCAAGGTTGGCGCGAGCAAGAACACCTACGGCACAGGTTGCTTCGCCCTGATGAACACCGGCACGCAGCCGGTCGTGTCGAAGCATAACCTTTTGACGACGATAGCCTGGGACCTCGGCAAGGGGTATACGTACGCGCTCGAGGGCTCGGTGTTCATCGCAGGCGCGGTGGTCCAGTGGTTGCGAGACGAGATGCGCGTACTCATGGATTCACCGGAGAGCGAACGGCTCGCGCGCAAGGTGCCCGACACAGGCGGCGTCGTGATGGTACCCGCCTTCGTCGGGATGGGGGCGCCGTACTGGGACCCGGACGCGCGCGGCGCGACGCTCGGCATCACGCGGGGGACGACCAAGGCCCACTTCGTCCGCGCTGCCCTCGAGTCGATAGCATACCAGTCGCGCGACCTCCTGGTCGCGATGGAGAAGGACTCGGGCGCCGCCATCCCATTCATCAAGGCGGACGGCGGCGCGAGCGCCAACAGCTTCCTTATGCAGTTCCAGGCGGACATCCTGGGCACGCCGGTGATACTCCCGGAAGTCGGCGAAGTCACGGCGCTCGGCGCGGCTTACCTTGCGGGACTCAAGATCGGTTACTGGTCGGGACTCGACGACGTGGAGCGCAACTGGCGCCGCAAGCGCGACTTCATGCCCACGATGGACGCCGCTACCCGCGAGAGGCTGCTCGAGCGCTGGGCCAAGGCGGTCGAGGTGACGCGGCAGTTCAAGTAACGGATGGCGCAGGAGCACAACGATGAACGATACCGGGCCCAAAAAAAGCTGGGAAGAAGTAAACGCGAAAATTGCCTCGGGCAAAGCGGTTGTCATAACCGCTGAAGAAGCCTCCGCCATGTCAAAAGAAACCTCACCACGGGAGATGGCCAAAAAGGTGGACGTGGTCACCACCGGTACCTTCGGAGCAATGTGCAGCTCCGGCATGTTCATCAACTTTGGACACACTGAACCGCCGATTCGCATGGAGCGTATTACCCTGGACGGGGTTCCCGTATTTGGTGGCGTGGCCGCGGTCGATGCGTACATCGGTGCCACGGAAACGCACCCCGACGACGGCAGGCTTGGTGGCGCGCACATTATCGAACGGCTCATCGCCGGCAAGGATGTGCTGTTGCGCGCCAGTGCCAAAGGCACCGACTGTTACCCACGCAAGGAGGTTGAGACCTTTATCAACCGCGACACCATCAACGAGATGATCCTGACCAACCCACGCAACGCCTACCAAAACTACCCGGCTGCTACCAATTCCAGCCATCACACTCTGTATACGTACATGGGCACACTCCTGCCGTCGTACTTGAACATAAACTATTCTACCTCGGGTGAACTGTCACCGCTGATCAATGACCCGTACCTGAGAACAATTGGCATCGGTACGCCGGTATTTCTGGGCGGCGCCATCGGTTCGGTCGCCTGGAATGGTACGCAGTTCAACACGGAAAAGCCGCGCAACGATCGCGGATTGCCCTTGTCCAATGCTGTCACCCTGATGCTTTTGGGCAACGCCAGGGAGATGAGTACTGATTGGATTCGGGCAGCTTGCTACGAAGGATATGGTGTTACCCTGTACGTCGGCGTCGGCATAGCCATACCGGTACTCGACGAGGACATGGCCTTTCGCGTGTCGGTCCGCAATGACGAAATAGAAACGACCATTTGCGATTACAGCGTTGATGGCCATCCTGGCGTCAGGACAGCCACCTACGCGGAATTGATGTCAGGCTCCGTGGAATTGCACGGCAAAAAAACCCGCTCCGCGCCATTGTCAAGCCTTCGGCGCGCCAGGCTCATTGCCACAACACTCAGGGACATGGTGGCAGCGGGGAGGTTCCCCGTCACACCGCCCGCGCGTCCCCTTCCGGCTCATTCGACAGTACGGGGCCTGACCCTCAACCGGAACAGGAAAAACTGACATGACCCATAAATACGTCCTTGGCTATTCGTCTGAAACCGTTTCAGAACCCATTCTGTGGGCGCTTGTCAAAAACTACGACCTGCGCGTCAACATCCTCAAAGCCACCATTTCACCAGGGCAGGAAGGCACGCTGCTCGTGGAGATACCGGACGACGACGGGGAGCGTCTGGGCAAGGCGCTTTTGTGGCTCGAATCGATAGGGGTTAGCTGCGTTTCCGTGGCAAAACGACTGGCTTGGGACGACTCGCTTTGTATCGATTGCGGCGCTTGCTCCGGAGTATGCCCATCCGCAGCCATCACGATCGATAGAACCGAATGGAAGCTGGTAGTGGACAAAGACAAGTGCATAGCGTGCGGCGGTTGTGTAAAAGCCTGCCCCTTGGGCTGTTTTACGCTGGATTTTGAGGAATAAGCGCTGTACAGCCACCGCTTCTACCGCGAACATATGGGATCCGGCCGCTTTGCATCGTTCGTAGTGACTTCCGGCGAGTCGGACCTGTGGCTGGGTTACAACTGCAACAACGGCGTTTCGGGTAGCCTGTGTGATCCCGCCAGACTGCGGGAGGCGGCGCAATTGGCTCTTGAATCCGCACGGGCGGACATAGTCGGATACGCAGGAAAACATCCAACGTTTCTAACATCACTCGAGCCATTGCCGGCAGATCCAGTTGCGCCGCCCGTGGTAGCTGCGATGCTCATCGCTGGCCTTGCCGCAGGAGTCGGGCCTATGGCAGCGGTTGCCGGAGCGGTAGCAGAAGCGGTAGGAAGCTCTCTGTACAGCGATTTCGGGTTGGACGAAATCATCGTTGAAAACGGTGGCGACCTGTGGATATACGCGCGCAACCCTTTGTGGGTACAGGTGTACGCAGGTCTTTCTTCACTGTCTGAAAAAGTGGCGGTTGAGGTAAGCGGCGGCAAGCCATTCGGTCTGGCATGCTCGTCCGGAACGGTTGGGCCGTCGCTCAGTTTTGGCAAGGCGGACGCCGCGGTGGTGCTGGCCGAAAACGCCGCGCTGGCTGATGCGTGGGCCACCGCGCTCGGCAACAGAATACACAACACCGGCGACCTGGAATCCACGGTAGCGAACGTTGTGGAGTCGGCGGCAAAGGCGTCCACTACGAGCCAGTTCGGAGCGCTGGCCATTTTAGGGGACAGGATGGCCGCGGCTGGGGCGATCAGGTTGGGACCAGCGACCTGATCGACTGGCTGGAAGGACGAAAATGCTCCATTCTATCGTTCCGCAGACATTCCAGCCACGGCTTCGAGCGACAGCACCGACGAGCGGTATCCGGCCAGGGTGGCGTAGGCCTCCGCAAGCCCGCCCAGGGCCTCGATCATCAATCCGAGGTACTCCGATTCGGAACCGCCGCCGGCCTGTATCGTCGCGCGCGCCTGCGCGAGGTCCGCGGCCCAGCCGTCCTGTTTCAAGGCCGCGTATTCAAGCTCCGCCTTGGAGAGTTCGATTCCCAGGTACGTCTCGTGGATGTACTGCCGGATGGAGCGTCCGGCGGCAGCATCCTGCGCCTCGGCCTGCGCCAACTGCGCCCGAGCCCGCGCCGCCTCGCCGGCCTTTACCGCGTCGCCCAGTATCTTGCCTTCTGCTCCGATGCTTATCGTCAGCTGGTAATCGTCCTCGTCGCGCCAGCCCTCCTCGATCAAGGGAAAGTGCGATCCGCCGTACGACAATTCCACCTGGAGGCCTATGTCTGGCAGGCCCAGCGCGTTCTTGTCGGCCAGCTTCTTGAGCCCGCGCCTGGAATCGAGCATGGCCGCCGACAGGGCAAGGTCGTAGTTGCCTTCTTTCGCGGCGGTCCACAGCGCGTCTTCCGACCAGCGGGGCGCGCCGGCGGCTGGAACCTCGAGCAGCAGTTCCTCGATGGACAAGCCGGGCAAGCCCGCCATCGAAGCGAGTTCCGACAGCAACCGGTCGCGCCGTTCCGCTGTCTTGGTAGCGGCCATGTCTATTTCCTTGAGCCTGATGCGCGAGCGCGCCATATCGGCGGGGGTCATGAAGCCGGCGGCGAGGCTCCGTTCCGACAACTCGACGAGCCTGGCGCCGATCTTTGCCTGCAGGGCGAGCACCTGAGTGGCACGGCCAAGGTATGCCAGCGCGTCCCAGTTGGCCCGCATCCTGACCGCGAGCTCGTGCGATGCCTTCTGCCGTTGGACCGCGGCCGCGCCAAGGCCGGTCCGGGCCAGGTCAACCCCCAGGCTTATCTTGCCCCACGAGTAGATGGGCAGGTTGCCTGTCAGCTTGAAGTCGTACAGGGAATTGCCGGAGCTTTCGTAGAGCACGACATCCGTCGGGGGAAGCATCATGGGAATTGTCGCGATCGAGCCGGCGGGCATCGTGATCGGATCGGAAGGGTTGGCGATGTACGTTCCACTCACGGCGGAGCCAAGCGTAGGCAGGCGGCGCGCCCTGGCGCTGTTGAATTCCGCACGCGCCGCGTCTTCGCCGGCGGCGTCCGCCTTCAGCCCGGGATTGCCGGTCGCGGCCAGGGCGAGGAGGCCGTCCAGGGTGTACGGCGGCGCGGGCCTCGCGCTTGAAGTCGACAGCGGACGTGCAGGCCCGACGGGCATGGTGAAGTCGATTGTCGCCCGGTATGCCTCCACCGCCGCGTCGACTTCCCGCACGAAGGGATCGAGAGGCGCGACGCTGTCCGCGGCGGGACCGGGCTGAGCAGCGGCCGTCACTGACGCGGCGAGCAAGGTTGAAACAAGCATCGAACGAAGCAATGGGATCCGGCGCGGATTGTCATTCATTGATTTCTAGCTCCATCGCGGGACGGTCCGCCGGCTGGATGTACGCGGTCCTTTTTTCCAGGGACTCATAGAGCACCGGTATCAGGATAAGCGTGACGATCGTCGAGGTGAACAGGCCGCCGAAGATTGCCTGCCCGAGCGGCGCGTAAACCTCCGAGCCGTTGCCGTGCGCCAGAGCCATCGGCAGCACGCCGAACAGAGTGGTCAGCGAAGTCATCAGGATAGGGCGAAGGCGATTGGCCGCTCCTTCGAGAATCGCCTCGCGGAGTTCGAGGCCGAAGCTTCTGCGCAGCATGTTTGTGTAATCTACGAGCACTATGGCGTTGTTGACCACTGTGCCGCCAAGCGCTATCAGCGCGAGCATGGCTATTATCGACATCGAGGAACCGAAGAGGTACAGCCCGAGTACCACGCCTATCAGGCAGAACGGTATCGACGCCATGATGATCAGCGGCTGCATGAAGCGCTCGAATTGGATCACCATCACCGAGTAGATGAGGAACACGCTTATCGCGAGCATCAGCGACAGGCTGGAAAGCGAGTCGTCTATCAGCTCGCTCGTACCCGCGTTCCTGTACTTGACCCCAGCCGGCAGGGAAAGCGCCGAGAGCGACTTGTCCATGCGCGAAGTGACGCCCGATTGGTCGTCACCGCGAAGGTAGCCGCGCAGCTCGACGGAGAAATTGCGGTCCTTGCGGTCGATCCTCGAGAGGGCCGGCCTCGATTCAACGGTGGAAAAAGCGGCGAAGCTCACCTGCCTGCCGTCGCGGGTCCGCAGGACAATCTGGTTGAGCACGTCGTCGTTCATTCGCTCTGCCGCTACATTGGAGGTGACCCGTATCGGGTAATCGTCGTCTTTTATCCGCAAGGTACCAGCGTCCATGCCGCCGAAAAGGATCCGGCTTGTGACGCCGGCCTCGTACGGCGTAACTCCGAGGGTGCCCATGTACGACTGGCTCAGGTCCGCGTACAGCTGTTCGGAATCCATGCGGACGGACAATTCAGTCTTGAATATGTCGGGGTCCCTGACAAGTATCTCGCGTGCCATCCGGGCCGTCTCCGTGACGGCGTCGAGGTCGGTGCCGTAGACTTCGAGCTGGTAACCCTGTCCGCCCGTTCCCATCGCCAGCAGCGAGTCGAAACCGCCGTTGAGCACAGTGACGTCGCAATCGGGCAGCTTACGGGCAAGGGCGTCCTGGACCAGTGGCAGTATCTCCTGGATCGTACGCCCGCGCATCTCGCTGGGGACCAGCCGTATCCTGCCGAACGCGCGGTTCGGGGAGCCGGCGATAGTGATCGCGCTTGTGGCTCCGACGTAATAGACAGAAGCCTCTATCTCGGGAACCAGCGTCGCGACGAGGGCGTCGAGCTCGTCTACCTTGACCGTCGTCCGCTCGAGGCTATAACCCGCCGGCGTCTCGATGCTGATCTCGAATTCTCCGGTATCGGTAGGCGGCAGGAAGTTGACCTTGAGGATCGAAAGCAGTATGACGCTGGAAGCGAAAAGCGCCAAGGCGATCGTGATTGTGAAAGCCTTGTTCGCAAGCGCGGTGACTAGCAAGCGCCGGTAACCTTGTTCCAGTCCGTCGAGCCCGCGGTCTATCCACGCCTCGACTGCCTTGAGCGCTTTCGGCCGCTTTATCTGGTCCTCGCGCTTGAGGATCAAGGCTGACAGCCATGGCACCACAACCACGGAAACCAGGGCCGACGCCGCCAGCGCGAACACGATCGCGATCGACAGGTCATTCATTATAATGCCTATGATGCCTGTCAGGAACAGTAGCGGCGCGAACACGCAAATGCTTGTCGTCGTCGAGGCGAGCACGGCGCCTCCCACCTCACCCGACCCTTCCAGCGCAGCGGTCCGCCTGTCCCCAGTCAACTTGAATTTCTTGAAGGTGTTCTCGAGCACGACGATGGAGTTGTCGACTATCATGCCTATCGCCACGGTCATGCCCGAAAGCGAAAGAAGGTTCAGCGAACGCCCGGTACCGTACAGGCCCAGTATAGCGAAAAGGATCGACAGCGGGATCGACAGGCTGATGATTATGGTGGCCCGCGTGTCGTGCAACACGAACAGGATGACCAATATTGTGAGCGCGAGGCCGGTCAGCGCTGAATTGAGGACGGTCTGGAGCGACCGCACAGTGGTTTCGCTCTGGTCGGTGATCACCGCATACTCTATGACGCCGCCGGAATCCTTCTTTGCTTCCTCAAGCACGGCCCGGCTCGCCGCGACTATCTTGACGGTATCGCCCTCGTCGCGCTTGAGCACGTCGACCATCACGTAATCCTTGCCGCCGGAACGGACACGGACGTCTCTGGGCTCCGGCTCCAACGTGATGCTTGCTATATCCTTGAGGAAGATGAGCGAGCCGTCGCCGTATCCCACGGTCAGGTTGCGCAGCTCGTCGAGGTCGGAGAACGCGCCCGCGGTCGTGAACGCGAGTTCCCTGGAACGGTACATAGCCGTGCCGGCGGGGACGTTGAGGTTGTTGTTCCTGAGCGCGTCGTACACCGACAGCGCCGAGATGCCGCGCGATTCGAGCTCGGTCACGTTCAGAGATATCCTCGCCTCGCGTTTGGAACCGCCGACAAGGTTGATCTTCGAGACCCCCGGAATGCGCGCGATCGCGGGGCTCAGGCGGTTCTCGAGGTACTCGGTCAGCGCCTCGGCATCCATCTCGGCGGCGATGCGTACCGAGAAGATAGGAAGGAACGCGCTCGCCTCTGATGCGTATACTACGGGGTTGCCCTCGACGCCGTCGGGAAAGTCATCGGCTATCGCGTTGAGCAACTCCCTGATCTGGGGCAGCTTCTCGCCCACGTCGACATCGGCCTTGAACTCCAGGGTCACGATCGAGTACGAATCGGAACTCGACGATGACATCTTCGATATGCCCGGCAACGTGGACATCTGGTTCTCGATCAACCGGGTTATGTCCCGCTCCACGTCCTTGGAGCCGGCGCCGGGGTACATCGTCACTATCCTGGTTTCCGGCAAGGCGACGGGCGGTATCATCTCGGAACTCAGCGACATGCCAGCGATCACGCCAAAGACAAGCAGGCCGACCAGGAGGATCGTGATGATGGCAGGATGCTTGACTGAAAAATCCGATAGTATCATTTACCGGCCGCTCACTGGAGATCCCAACGGGGAAACCACGGTCACAGGCGACCCTTCCCGCGTAAAATATTGGCCCTCGATGACGATATCGCGCTCGGCCCATTCGACCGGCACGGCAAAAGCCATCGCCGAAGTATCGACCGGTTCGAACGGCACGCTTTTCGCCTTCCCATCCTCGACCCACCAGAGCCTGCCCCCGGACAACGCCTCGAAAGGCACGCTATATGCGTCCGGCCACCGCGCCAGCTCGAATTCGAGCGATACGAACATGCCAGGCCGCAACGCCTCGGGCGCGTCGCCGATCGCCACCACGACCTCGAAGTTCTTGGTTTCCGCGGAGACGAATGGGCTGACGCTACGTATCCTTCCGCTGTATCCGCCGCTGCCGGACCGCTTGATGCGTATGGGCATAGTGTCCTTTTCCGCGATGAAATCCTCGTAATACCGCTCGGGGACCTTGGCCCGAACGACCAGGTCGGTCAGGTCGCCGATCGTGACAAGAGGGCGTTCAGGAGCGGCTATCGAACCTGCGGAGACGTGCTTGACGAGGATGACGCCGTCGACCGGGCTCTTGACCGTCGCGTAGTCGAGCTGGATCCTGGCCAGCTCGTATTGCGACTTGTATGCATCGAACTGCCCTTTCGCCTGTTCGTAGCTTTGCTCGCTCGCGGCGCTGGCCCGATACAGCTGCCCGATCCGCTCGTACGACGATTTTGACGAGCGGTACGCCGCTTCGGCTTGTTGCAGCTGCAGTTCGTAGCGTTGCGCGTCGATTCGCGCGACCACCTGGCCCTTGCGCACCGCTTGCCCCACGTCGACGGGAAGTTCCTGGAGCACGCCCGACACCAGCGGCAGCACCGTGACCATTGTCTCCGATTCTACGTGCGCGTTGAGTTCCAGCATGCGAACCAGGTCTCCATGAACCGGCTTCATGAGTCGGACGGGAATCGGCGGGGTATCGGGCGGAACCACCAAGGCGCCCTTGGTCACGAACCTGAAAGCCAGGGCAGCCGCGATCAACGCAACCGGCAACGCCCACCTGAGCGCGCGGAAATTCCTGCCGGGTTTTCTTCCATGTACAGTTTCCATATCCTCGGCCCCTCATTCAAACAGCGGCGAACCGCGCATCGCTTCCGCGCCGGTGGGGGTAAGAATCCCTCCGACGAAGGCCTTGAGCGAATCCTTGAGTAAATCCACCTTCGTGAACGGTTCATCCTCTATGTTCTCGAGAATCGTAAGCCCGCCTATTACATTGACGATGGCGAACGTCAGCCGTCTTTCATCGAATTCCTTGCGTACGAGACCTTCGGCTATCGCGTCCCGTACGATTCCCTCTATGAACTTGACGAAGGCCGCCCTGAGTTCGCGACGGATCCCCAGCGATTCCAGCCCGGGCACACGACCCTTGCCGCCAAAGACGCTCCTGCCAAACCCGAGTTCATCGTACGCCTGCTCCACGATAGCGTTGAGCTTGGCGACGAATGGCATACCCCCGTCATCCGCTATCTTCTGCAACTTGGCGAGGATGTGACCCGTCCAAATCGACGCGGCGCCGTCTATCAGGGCGTTCTTGCCGTCAAAATGGTTGTAGATCGTCTTGCGGCTCACCCCCGCGAGATCGGCAGCGGCCTCGACCGTCAGGCCTTCGGGGCCCGCTTCACGAATAATCGACGAAGCCGCCTCGAGGATCCGATCCCTGGTAGTATCTATCATCTATCGTGCCGCCTTACACAATTTACTCGTTCTATGTGTAATATGTGTCATAATTGGTCGATTATCAAGGGGTTTGGCTGATATTTCACACGTGAGCTTGCGATAGCGTTGATTCGCGGGTAAACTTACGCGTCGGAGGGCGATCATGGACATCAAAATCGAGGCAATCCAGCTCAAGTGGACCAAAGACGCGAACATAATCGTCGGCCAGTCCCACTTTATAAAAACCGTGGAAGACATTGCCGAGATCATGGCCAGTTCGGTTCCTGGTGCCGCGTACGGCCTCGCCTTCAACGAAGCTTCGGGCCCGTGTCTCGTCAGGACGGAAGGCAACGATGCCGCCCTGATTGCTGGGGCCAGAGACTGCGCCCTTGCGACTGGCGCCGGGCATACCTTCTATCTGGTGATAGGGCAGGGAGCTTTTCCCATCAACGTGCTCGACAGGATAAAAGCGTGCCAGGAGGTATGCCGCGTGTTCTGCGCGACGGCCAACCCCTTGCAGATCATAGTAAGCAGGACAGCCCAGGGTGCCGGGATCTTAGGCGTCGTGGACGGATCGTCGCCACTGGGGGTCGAGAATGACGCCGACAAGGTAGACCGTACGGCGATGCTCAGGCGTTTCGGTTACAAGTTCGCCTGAACTCCGACTGGCCAGATCCGACCAAAAAAAATCCGGAGGTTTTCATGAAAGCAAGCGGAAAAAGAATAGCGTTCATAGGAACCGGTGTCATGGACGCAAGCATGGTGGGGTATTTGACCAAGTCCGGGTCGGTCTGATGCCCGCGGAACCAGCCTCGGAGGCGCGCGCCGTCTACGACCGTACCCTCGGGACCCCACCTGAACGCATCGTCCAGGACGGAGAGTTCGTACTCGGTTGCTGGAACGGTCCGCCGGCGCTTGCCAACATGCTCGATGTTGAAAAACCGTACCATTACCCGGTGCCCCGTTGGGTCAAGAACCAGCGTTGCAAGGAGTGGAACGCCTTCCAGTTCGGCGACAAGCGATGGTTCTTCTTCACCGCGTTGCACGAGGCGAAAAGTTTCTCGCTGGCGCAATTCAGCGCGTGGGACAGGGAACGCCGCCGCCTGCTCGAATTCAAGCGGATGATACCGTTCGGGGATTTCGGAATAAACGACAGGCTAGACGGACGGAAGGTCAGTTACCGGGAACGGCACGCTGCAATCCGCTACCGTTTCGACCTCGGCAAGGGTTCCATCTCCGTCGAGACGCGCTCGACCAAGCGGGGCCGCCGCACCTCGTTCGCGGGTTCGTTCCATTTCGCGTACAACTCGCGCCAGAGCGCGCCATCGTCGGTCTGCCTGCCGTTGGGCTTGAACAGGGCGATGTACTCGACCAAGGCTCTCATGCCCATGCAGGGCTGGTTCGAGGCGGGCGGAGAGCGTTTCGAGTTCAACGGGCCCGACGCGATGGGCGTGTTCGACGACCACAAGGGCTACTACCCGTACAACATGCGTTACGACTGGGTCACCGGGTTCGGCCTGGACGGCAAGAACCGCCGGGTCGGCTTCAACCTGACGGACAACCAGGTCCGCGACCAGCGCGCTTACAACGAGAACGTCCTGTGGATCAACAGCCGCCTGTTCCCGCTACCCCCAATCAAGGTGACCAGGCCGACGGGCCCGGGCGGCCCGTGGTACATACAGGATACCGAGGGACTCGTCGACCTGTGCTTCAAGCCCGAGCGGAAGAACGACCACCACGTGAACCTCTTGTTCGCGGCGTCCGATTACCACGGCCCGTTCGGTTCTTTCGAAGGCGTGCTCCGCTCCCCGGACGGCGGCGAGAAAGTCGAAGCAAAAGACCTTTTCGGAATGGGCGAGCAAAAGTACCTACAAGCGTGACGGGCGGGCTCCCATGGCGACGAAAGCCTTCTATCGGACGGTAGACGTGGCCAGGGCCGCGGGAACGCACGAAAATACGGTCAGGCTCTACGTACAGTGGGGATTCCTCGCCGAACCCGAGAGGGCGACCAACGGCTACCGGCGATGGACTGCCAATCATATCGACCAGATGCTCTTCGCGCGGCTCGCGATGCACGGCATGTGGCCGGGCCGCAGGATCAGGGAATCAGCTCTCGCGCTCGTACGCAAAGCCGCCTCCAGAGACCTCGATGGCGCTCTCGCGGACGCCCGCGCCCACGAATCCCTTGTTGACGACGAGATAGGACGGGCTGAGGACGCTGCCGCCTTCATGGAGCGCTGGGCGGCGGGGACAGCCGCGGCTGCGCGCGATGACGAGTGGTTCGGCCCACGCGAAGCCGCAATCGCCGTAGGCGCGACGCCGGGCCAAATCAGGAATTGGGAGCGCAACCGCCTCGTGATGGCGCACAAGGATCCCGGAACTGGATATAGAGTCTATGGTCCGGATCAGATCGGCCGCTTGCGCGTCGTCCGATCATTGCTCCTCGCCGGCTACAGCGTCATGGCCGTGCTCCGCATGACTACCGAGCTTGACCGCGGCAGGTCGACCGGGCTCAAGGACGTCCTAAATACGCCGCGGCCGGGCGAGGAGGCGCTCACCGCCTTCGACCGATGGCTGGACGCGTTGGCAGAGCAAAAAACGCGGGCGGGACGGCTCGTCGAGATGCTCGAGGCGCGTCGCCGCCCGGCTCCCTAGTTGAGCACCTTCCTCACCGACATGGCCGCGAGCGCGGTCCCTCCTACGCCGGCCGCGCCGGCTATCGCGAAGGCGACGGGCACGGAGCCCGGCTCGCCCAGGCCCGAGACCAGCACCCGCATAGCCTCCATCAGGTAGCTGAGCGGGTTCCACGCCGAGACGACCTGGAGCCAGCGAGCGCCCATCAGCTCCCGCGGCACGAAGGTCGGCGCGAGGAACAGCAGCGATATAACGCCCATCGGCAGCAGGAACGCCATGTACCCCGCCCCGCCGAATTCCGGCAGGAAGCCGATGCCGCCTATCGCCGCGTCGTAGACGAACAGGAAGAACGCGCTCATGCCCAGGCCGGACAAGAGCGGCGCAGGATTGGAGATGAGCCGCCTGAGCGCCCTGCCAACGATAAGCATTCCGGGATTACGCATGGACGGCCTCCTCGGATGCTCCCGCGGCCAGACGCCGCGATTCGACGAAATTCAGGTAGCCCGCCTCCAGGTCGCCGCCAGGGCCTGAATGCTCTGCCGCGAAGCCGCGCACTGTGCCCCGGTACGCTACCAGCCCGGAATCCAGCACCGCGAGCTCGTCGCCGTGCTTCTCCGCCTCCTCGAGGTACTGGGTCGTGAAGAATACGCATGCGCCTTCCTCGGTGTTCAGCCTGCGCATCTCGGCCCAGAACGCCGCGCGGCTCTCGGGGTCCATTCCGACCGTCGGCTCGTCTAGAAAAAGGACGCTCGGCCGGTGCACGAGGGCCAGCGCTACGTGCAGTCGCCGCTTGTTACCGCCGGACAGCTCTCCGGCCTTGCGGTCCGCGACCGGCTCCAGCCCGAACCTGCCTATCAGTTCCTCGGCCCGCTCGGCGGCCCGCGCCGCGTCGAGGCCGTACAGCCTACCCTGGAACGCGAGCTGCCGGTGCGCGCTCTCGCCCGGGTCCAGCTGAGTATCCTGCAGCGCCACGCCTATCAGGGCGCGGATAGCCTGCGAGCCGCCCGATATCGGCCGACCTGCGATCGCGACGCTTCCCGAGTCGCAGCGCGACAGCGTGCACAGGATGCGTACGAGCGTCGACTTGCCCGCGCCGTTGGCGCCGAGCAGCGCGAAGCGGCAGGCAGCGGGGACGTCGAGGTCGATTCCCGCGAGCGCCCGGGGGCCCTTGCGGTAGGTCCGCGTAAGTCCCCGAGCCTCGATGATGTTCTCTGGCATTTCGTATCCTCCTCTGTATGCAAGGAGGATACGGTGCGCGATCGGGGGCGGTGCGCTACTGGAGGGTTTCTTTATTAGCGGGCGCCTTGGCGAGTTTCCCGGACAGCCGCTCGAGTTCCCGGGCGCCCAGGCCGGGCTCTCCGCCGTCGAGGAGACGCCTGAACGCCGCGGCCTCTTCCGTCGAAAGCCTGACCCCGCCGAGCACGTGCCGCTCGAAACTGGCGCACGCGAGGGGGGCCACCTTCTTCGCCATCCCGAACATCACGAGGGCGTAATCGCGTATCTCCCTCTGCGCATGCGCGTCCATCCGGAGCGCCAGGAAGCGGAACAGGTTGTGCAGGTCTATCTGCCAGTACCATTCGGTGTACAGCGACAGCGGCAGGTTCACCCTCGCCAGTTCGCGCGCCAGGCCGGAACCGACCAGCTTCATGTACTCCGCGTACGCTGCCTTCTGCCCCCGCCCGAGGGCGGCGATCGCCTCCGCCGCCTCGCCGGCGGGCATCGGCTCGGCCTCGCGTCCCTGCTTGTTGTCTTCGCTCTGCCTGGCGACGACGCTGGGGTCGGGTAGCCAGAACTCGTCCTTCATCACCGAATAACGGCCGGATATTTCGTTCATCCTCGCCGTACGATGCCTGACCCATTGTCGTGCCACGAAGATGGGCATCTTGACGTGAAAGGTCAGCACGACCTGTTCGAATGGCGAGGTATGGTCGTTGCGCAGGAGATAATCGATCAATCCGGCATCTTCCCGAACCGTCTTTGTCCCCTCGCCGTACGATACCCGGGCCGACTGGACTATCCTGGAATCCCCGCCCAGGTAATCGACGAGCCGTATGAATCCCTTTTCATGGACCTTGAATTCCTCATCGAGTATGGAATCCGCCTCCGGAACCGCGCAGTGTGCCATCATCAACCCTTTCCGTGTTTCTTGCGCGGAGAGAATCCGCCAAAATCACCGTAGAACGCACCGATGTCATTCTTGAGCGAGCCAGGACCATGCGTATCCGAGCCGTAGGTATGGAACAATCCGAATTTTTCGCACCGTTCCTTCATTATCCTGTTTATCGCGGCGGTATCGCTGTTATGGTAATCGTACAGTTCGACCCCCCGCACGCCGAGTTCCTTGAACCGGCGCAACAGTGCATCCAGGTGGTCACGCCGCGCGTTCAGCTCGCGG
>CAZKJA010000039.1:0-16115 GCA_964552925.1 uncultured Treponemataceae bacterium | reverse complement strand
CGGCGGGATGAGGCTCGTCGCCTGCCCGATAAAGCTGACCGAGCGGCCGGCCGCCATCGTATCGGCCGCGCCGACCCTGGGGCAGCATACGGCGGAGGTGCTCGCGGGCTTGGCGTCCGCCGAGCGCGCAAAATCGGCGGACGCCGAGGAAAGGATCGCCCGATGAGTAGGCGCAGTGGATTACTTGATCGAACGCATCGTGGGACTCGGCGTCAAGAACCTGACGCTTATAACCAGCGATACGGCGAGGCCGGGAGTCGGGGCGGGCCGGTTCATCTCGGCGGGCCGGGTCGCCAAATTGGTCGCGTCCCATATCGGAACCAATCCCGACACCGGGTGCCTACTGAACGAAGGCCGACTGAAGGTGGAGCTCGAGCCCCAGGGTTCTCTGGCCGAGCGGATACGCGCCGGAGGCTATGGGCTGGGGGCGTCCTGACCCCGACCGGCGTCGGTACTGACGCGGAAAAAGGCAAGCGGGTCATAGCCGTCGACGGCCGCGACTACCTGCTCGGGACGACGCGCAATTTCAACCCGGTCATGGCTATGGCCGCGGACATCCGGAGACGTCGTCAACCTGGGGATTGGCTTGCCCACGCTTGTCGCCGGCTTCATCCCCAAGGGGGTGAATGTGTTGCTCGAGTCCGAGAACGGGATGATACTCATGGGACCGAAGCCGGCAGCGGAATCGGGCTTAGCCCAAGGAGCGATCGAAATCGGCGCTACCTTTTCAGGTCTGAGTGACCGGCCGATTTCTATCGCCATCAAGGTTATCGCCTGCTGTACAGGTACTCCGGCGCAAGGTACAACGGTCCGTCGCCCATCGCGTCCAAATCAGCGGCGGCACGGAAAGTGTCCGCGAGCGCGTCGAGCGCCGCGCCCGACCGCGCGCCCAAGCCAAGCATCCCCGCCGCCGCGGTGCCGAAAAAGTCAGCGAACATCCCTGTATCGAATTCGCCCGGAACGAGATCGCCGTAGACAACCCTTGAGCCGAGCAGTTTTTCCATCGCAACCTTCGCGTCATCCAGGCCGCCCAGTTCGTCGACGAGGCCGTTCGCCTTCGCCTCCGAGCCGAGCCATATCTGGCCCTTTCCCAGCTCGTCCACCCTGGCGCGGTCCATCTTCCGGCCTTCGGCGACCACTTCGACGAAACGGTCGTAGATGTAGCCGATGTATGTTTCCTTCTCGGCGGCGTCGCCTTCACGCCGGGGCAGGAATGGGGTGCCGAAGGCTCCGCTCTCCCCCGCGCTTACTATGCCTGCGCCGACGCCGAGCTTGTCGAGCATCCTTGTCATGTTCAGATCAATGCCCGTCACGCCAATCGAACCGGTGATCGTACCAGCCTCGGCGAAGATCTTGTCGGCGTACGCCGATACGTAGTAACCGCCGCTCGCGGCATAACCCGCCATCGACACGACAACCTTCTTGCCGGCTTCGCGGAGCAACTTGACCTCCCGGGCGATGTGGTCGCTCGTCAGCGCGGAACCTCCTCCGGAATCGACGCGCAGTATCACGCCTGCCAGCGACCAGTCTTCGCGCAGCGCCGCCAGCAGTTCCGCGGCAGAATCCCCGATCGAGACGCCGGCGACGCCCTTGTCCTCTATGATGCTGCCCGACAGGTACACCACTGCCACCCTCTTGCCAATCGGCCCGCCCCAGCTGCTTCGCTCGCGGGCGTACGTCCGTATGTCGACGAGAGGGGCGCCCCTGGTAAGCTCCTCGAGCTTGTCGTCGAACTCCTCGCGGTACATCAACTGGTCGATCAGCCCCGCCTCGACGGCCCGCCGCGGATCGAGGTATGGGCCTGCTCCGATCGCCTTGGCCGCGGACCCCGCGGCAAGCCTGGAACCGCGCGCGGCGTCGAGGAAGGAGTACGCCTGGGACGCCAGGCCTCCGACGTAGCGCTCCTTCATAGCGCGCTCGGCCGGAGTCATCGCATTCTCGCTGAACATGTTGTAGGCCGTCTTTGTCTCGTGCGACTGGAGGTTGTACACATCGACGCCCAGCTTGTCGAACAGGCTCTTCAGGTACAGAGAGAACGAGCTGACATCGACTATGGCGAGCATACCGTTCGGGTCGAGCGCGACGAGCCCGGCTCCGGCTGCCGCGTACACGTACGACAGGCGGTCCATCGAGGTCGCGAACACGTAGACGCTCTTGCCCGCTTTTTTGAAGCGGCCGAGGGCGCGGCCGAATTCCTGCGCGCGCGCGTCCGATTCGAAGATCGGCGGCTCGATCAACGCGAGAGCCTGTATGGCGGGGTCGGCCGCGGCCTTGTCGATCGCGGCCAAGGCCTGGCCGAGCCAGAGTTCCGCGCTGACCAAGCCGTAGCCGAAATCGAAAAGCGGGGGTGTCGTCGCGTAGGTTCCGGGTTCGTCGATTACCAGCACGGCTTTTTGAAAAATCCTGTCGGCGGATATTGTTCCCTGGCCCAGCCGCATCGACTGTGCCACGGTGACGGTTCCCGAATCCATTCCCGTCGCGCTTATTGGAAGCTCGAGCCCGACGCCGGTTTCCGAACCAGACAGAGCGACTGTCAGACCCATGCCGAAGGAGTCATCGACGAACGACCAGTTGCCATGCACGCTCAGCCAGCGGTCGAGCGACAAACGCGCGCCGGCGGTATCGATGGAGAAGCCGGCGGCGCCATACGAGAAATCCGCGCTCAATGTGAGCATCGATTCAAGGCGGGTTGCGAAGGCGAGCGGCCGGATGGACGCGCCGAAACCCACGCCGCTCCACCCGTCACCTGCGGCGTCGAAGGCGTCGTCCAGTTCGAATGACAACGAGGTGTACGCGGAAGGTCTTAGGATGAAGCCGATATCCTGCGAGCCGAGCGCGCTCTGGTTTGCCATCGAGGAATCCCACCGGAAACGGAGGCCGAAGGAAAAGGCTTGTCCGAACGCCACCGAGCTCGTCAGCTCGTGGACGTCCGCGGTGCCGTCGTTCGCGTACCTGTACAGGAAGCCGGGCATGCCCCAGGCCAAGTCTAACGAGCCATCGAAGTCTCCGTTGGCGATCGAACCGAGGGCCGACACCGCCGTACCTGCGCGGAGCCCGAAGGCCATCACATCGGGCGAGAGGCCCCATGCGGCCGGATTACCGGTGTTGTCCCAGACGGAAAACGGGTCGGCCGATCCAGGCGACTGGGCATGGAGCCCCGCGACGGCAATAGTCAAAGCCAGGAACAGTACAATGCTACGGTGCATGCTTTTCGCTCGGTCGTTCATCGGATGTTTCCTCCCGTTTTATTACCTCACAAGGTACCGTGAATAATGATTTTTGGCGAGGCGTTGGCGAGCGCCCCGGGCATCGATATACTCTCCCGACAATGCCAGCACCAAGTGCCATACCGCCGGTTCCGTTTTCAGCAGTGATTCTCGCGGCAAAAGTAAAAGCCTACGTGGCCAGCTTCCCTGGATCCGTCTGGCTTCTCGTCGCAGCGACGACTGTGGAATCTACCGGCCGTTTCATGGTCGTGCCATACCTGTCGCTGTATATGAACCGCGCCGGCGTCGCCCTCGGCGCGCTCGGGTTGGTGCTCGGAGCTGCGCCAGTGGCAAGCGTGTTATTCGGCGCCTGGGGAGGGCATCTTGCCGACCGCTGGGGCAGAAAACCCGTCCAGATCCTCGGCGTGGCGACGAGCGGGCTCGCGTTGTTCGGTTTCGCCTTTGTCGGAGCCAATGTCTACGCGCTCGGCATGCTCAACTTCCTCAACGGGATGACGCGCACCTTCTACCGGCCGGCGACCAACGCCGCGCTCGCCGACCTGTGCCCGATGGAAAAACGCTCGGAAGCGTACGCGCTCAACAGAATCGCTTTGAACGCGGCATTCGGCTGGGGCCCACTGATTGGCGTGGCGATATTCGCGACCGCGCCGAAGGCGGGTTTCATCATCGCGGGCACGCTCAACCTGTTGGTCGGGCTTTTCATCGCGCTTGCCGTGCCGGAATCGTCAGCAGGGAGAAAACAAGCCGCGGACTCCAGCGCCTGCGAACCGGTGCCCCCGCAGTCGGCATCCCCCTGGCGGGTAATCAGGCACGACCGGGTTTTCTGGACCTGGATGGCGGGAATGGCGCTCGTATGGGGCGCCTACGACTTGATCCAGAGCTTCCTGCCGCTGCATCTGATAAGAGCTGGCGTTCCGCTCTGGGTCTACGGTTCCGTGCTGTCGACAAATGCGGTCATCTGCGTGTTCGCCCTGCTGCCGGTCAGCAGGCTCCTGCGCATCGCCCCCTTCGGCCCATCCGCGGGCGCATCGAAGCTGTTCTTTGTGCTCGGTTTCCTTGGTTTCGCTTTCTTCCGCTCGCCGGCCGCCATCATCGCGGCGATGGTCGTCATCACGGCCGGCGAAGTCTGGGGTGCCGCGGTACAGACGCGCTTCATACCCGAACACGCGCCTCCCGCGCTTATGGGAAGGTACCTCGGGCTCAGCGTGGTCAGCGAACTCGGCAGGGCTATCGTGGCGCCCATCGCGGGCTTCGTGATGGCGGCTGCCGGCGGGGCGCCGGTGTTCATGATGGCCGCGGGACTGTCGCTGGCCGGCGGAGCGCTCCTGTTCGCGGCCGGCTCGGCGCACGACCGCGGGGCTACTCCCGGCGCGCCTCGCGTTCGGGCTTAAGCAGGATCAAGGCGCGAGCAGTTCCAGCTCGAACACAAGTACCGCGTTCGCCGGAATCGCGCTTCCGGCGCCCTTGGCGCCGTACCCTAGCTCGGGTGGAATAACGACTATGCGCCGCTCTCCGTAGCTCATCATCGACACGGCTGCGTCGAACCCGGCAACGACCCTGCCTGCTCCCAATGTAAACGCAAAGGCTTCGTCCTTGCGGTCGGCGGTCGAGTCTATTTTCTTGCCCTTGGCGAGCGTCAGCGTGTAGAGGATTTTCACATTGGCGCCCTTCGCGGGTTTCTTGCCGTTGCCCTGCCGCACTATCTTCGACCTGAGCCCCCGCGCGTCGGTAGACAGGCCCGGAACCCTCGCCTCGATCGCGGCGTACTGCGCCTCGAGCGCCTTCTTCGCCATCGCGGCGGCCTTCGCCGGATGCGAGGCGATCGCGGCGTCGAAAGCCGCCCTGTCGGCCTGGAACGAGCGCGCGGCGGAGCCTTTGCGCACGATGCGGACGCTGCTCATCGCGTCGCCCTTGCGTATCGCCGCGGCCACCGGAGCGCCGGACACGACGCGGCCGAACACGGTATACGAGCCGTCGAGGAAGTCGGCCGGCCCCAGCGTAATGAAAAACTGGCTACCGTTGGTGTCCGGCCCCGCGTTGGCCATCCCGACCACGCCGGCGGCTCCGAAGCTCAGGGACGGATCTATCTCGTTGGGGAACTGGTAGCCCGGGCCGCCGTGGCCAGTACCCGTCGGGTCTCCGCCCTGGATCACGAAGCCCGGCTCGACGCGGTGGAAAACGATACCGTCGAAATACAGCTTCCCGCCAGACGACAAGGTACCCTCGGCCAGACCGACGAAGCTCGTCACAGCGACCGGCGCCCGCTCGTACAACAGCTCGAAGACTATCACGCCCTTCGGCGTCGTTATCGCCGCGTACAGGCCGTCGGGAAGGGCGGCGATGGGATCAGCCGCTCCGCCCTTTGCCTGAGCGCCCAGGCCGCCTACGCAAAGCACCGCTACCATAGTCACCAAGGATCGAATTTTTGATACGCGCATGAAAATCCTCCGTTGCGAGCATACGGTATGGACGATCGTCGAGCAAGCTAGTATTATACCCCCTAGGGGTATACAAATGAGATTCGAGACAATTCCCATACAAGGCATGACCTGCGCCTCCTGCGCCGCGGCGGTGGAGCGTGCGGTTTCCAAGGTGCAGGGCGTGGCGACCGCATCGGTCAACCTCGCCTCCGAGAAGCTGTCAGTGAGCTGGGACGACGACGAGACGAGGCTCTCAGAGATAAAGCTGGCCGTGGCGAACGCAGGCTACGAGGCTCTGGCGATAGAGACCGGCGCCGCCGCCGTCGACAAGCACGCCCAGGCCAAGGAACACGAGACGCGCTCGCTCTTGACGCGCTTCCTGATCGCCGCGTCGGCATCCCTGCCTCTGCTGTACATCTCGATGGGCCACATGGTCGGGCTCCCGCTTCCCGCCTCGTTGCATCCCGGTCACAAACCGCTCGCGTTCGCGCTCGCGCAGGCCTTGCTGGTGCTGCCCGCGTTGTGGGCGGGCCGCCGGTTCTATACGGTCGGAGCCAAGGCGCTACTCCACCGCTCGCCCAACATGGACAGCCTTATCGCCATCGGAACGGGCGCAGCGCTCCTTTACAGCGCCTGGTCCACCGCGCTGATCGCGATGGGCGACGCCTCGGCGGCGGGGCACCTGTACTTCGAGACGGCGGCCGTCATCATAGCGCTTATCCTGCTGGGTAAATATCTCGAGGCGAAGTCCAAGGGCCGCGCCTCCGACGCGATCAAGAAACTGATGGGATTGGCGCCCAAGACCGCGGTAGTCGTCCACGAGGGCGGCGACATCGACCTGCCGGTCGAGGAGGTGGCCGTAGGCGACGTCATCAGGGTGCGTCCCGGCGAGCGGATACCCGTCGATGGCGTCATCATCGAGGGCCGCACCTTCGTCGACGAGTCGATGCTCACCGGCGAAAGCATGCCGGCCGAACGGAATCCAGGAGACAAGGTTTCCGGCGCCACTATCAACGGCCAGTCGATGTTCCTGTTCAGGGCTACGGCGGTCGGCGGAAACACAGCGCTCGCGCGCATTGTCAAGCTTGTCGAGGACGCGCAGGGCTCGAAGGCCCCGATAGCCGCGCTCGCCGACAAAGTGTCAGGCATCTTCGTCCCAGTGGTAGTCGCGATAGCTTTCATCGCGGCGGCTGCCTGGCTCGCTGCTGGGCAGAGCTTCGAATTCGCCGTGCGGGTATTCGTGGCGGTGCTTACGATAGCGTGCCCCTGCGCGCTGGGGCTCGCGACACCCGTCGCGATCATGGTGGGCACGGGAAGGGGCGCCGAACTCGGCATCCTCATAAAGAGCGGCGAAGCCCTGGAAACGGCCCACAAGGTCTCGGTCGTCATCCTCGACAAGACTGGAACCATCACCGAGGGCAAGCCGTCGCTCACCGATGTCATCGCCTACGGGAAAGACCTCACTGGAAATACCGTACGTACGGAGAATACCGTACTCGCTCTCGCCGCTTCCGCGGAAAAAGGCTCCGAGCACCCGCTCGGAACGGCGGTCGTCCGGGAAGCCGAGGCCCGCGGCCTGAATCTGCAGGCTCCGTCGAGCATGGCGGGCATACCCGGGCAGGGAATAGCCGCGACGGTCGACGGCCGCGAAGTGATCGTTGGGAATGCCAGGATGATGGCCGCCAGGAACGTCGATACTATCGCCGCGCTCGCGGACATGGAACGGCTCGCGCTCGAAGGCAAGACCGCTTTGCTCGTCGCCGTCGACGGGAGGCTCGCCGGCATTGTCGCGGTCGCGGACACTGTGAAGCCGACGAGCGCGGAGGCGATCTCGGCGTTCCGCGCGCTGGGCATAGCCACCGTCATGATGACGGGAGACTCGAAGAAGGTCGCCGATGCCACCGGCAGGCTCGTGGGCGTCGACAGGATTGTCGCCGAGGTGCTTCCGGAGGACAAGGCAGGAGAAGTGGCGCGGCTCAAGGCAGCGGGCGGCGTCATCGCCATGATAGGCGACGGCATAAACGACGCTCCGGCGCTCGCGGCGGCCGACACGGGCATGGCCCTCGGCACAGGTACCGACATCGCCGCGGAATCGGCAGCAATAGTGCTGGCGCGCGGCGACCTCCGCGACGCTGTCACCGCCCTCGCGCTGTCGCGCGCGACTATGCGCACGATACGGCAGAACCTGTTCTGGGCTTTCGGGTACAATGTGCTCGGCATACCCGTGGCGGCGGGCGTACTTCACCTCTTCGGCGGCCCGCTCCTTAACCCGATATTCGCGGCGGCGGCGATGTCGATGTCGTCGGTGTCGGTCGTGCTCAACGCGCTGAGGCTCAAAGGGTTCAAACCGAATAAAAATATAATTTGAACCACAGAGGCACAGAGACACAGAGAAGAAGAGAAATAAAGGCGAGGAATAATAATGGAGAAGGAAATAGGGGAAGAGAAGAGCCAAGGGTGCGATTCGTGTGCTTGCAGGAAGACGGTCAGGCCGGAGGAGCTCAAGCGGACGCTGGCGTCCAGGCTCGCGCGGATCGAGGGGCAGGTACGCGGGATAAGACGCATGATAGAGGAAGACATGTACTGCGACGACGTGATGGCGCAGATCGCGGCCGCCCGCGGCGCGCTCGCCAAATCCTCTCTCCTGGTGCTCGAGCACCACATGAAACACTGCCTGATAGACCGCGTGCGCGCCGGCGATGACGGTATCGTCGACGAGTTGATAGACAGCATCCAGAAAAACCTGTAGACGAGGACAGGGAGCCTACCGTCGCCGAGCTTGTCACCCGCCGAAGCGCGGGTCGCGGAGCGACAAGGCCTCGGCCGCGCGCCTAGCCTTTTCCAGCGAGCGAGCGACCAGCGGCACCGAAATCGCGGCGAGGTGCCGGCCAGGATGGCGGCGCGTATCCGAACCGCGGAGCCGCGCGGCCTCGTCGGCGATCCGCAATTCCCGCGCGGTCCACGGGATGAAGGCCATCGTCAGCGACGCGGCCCTGGCGATGCGGTCGGATGCCCGTCGGCCGAGCGGGAGCAGGATCGTGGAAAGGGCGTCGCGAAGCTCGACGGGGCTCATGCCGTGCGAGAGCCAGGCGGCCGACGCCAGTACGAGTCCGAGGCGCGCGCTACGGATCAACGACGGCTCCCAGACATACCATAAGCCTCCCTGCCCGCCAGAAACCGCGCCCCACGGAAAACCGGCGAGCGCCGGGAGCAGCGCGATGAGCATCAGGAGCTTCGAGCGCTCCAGCCACCTCGCCCACCTGAGCCCCTCGGCCAGCCCGAGGCACGCAAGGACGAGCGCGGGGGCGGCCAGCCAGGGAAACCCCATCGAGAACACCGACACCTGAAGCGCGAAGTACGCGATGAACCGAGGCGCCCCCGCGAGCCGAGGACGCGTCACCGCGCCCCTCCCAGCCAGCTCATCTCGGCCAGCCGCTCGATCCCTCCGGGCGGGCGCCTTAGTCCGAGCGACGGAAGCTCGTCCCAAAGCGACGCAGGCGTTCCATCCCGTATCACCGCGCCTGAGTCCATCACGACGAGGCGTTCGGCGTGCGCCAGGCATTTCTCCAGGTCGTGAGTGACGATGAGTATGCCGACGCCCGCGGCCCGCAAGCCGAGCAGGGTAGACAACAAGGCGGACGCCCCGGACCAGTCGAGGCCGTTGAACGGCTCGTCGAGCACAAGCAGCTCCGGTTCAGCCACCAGGGCCGAGGCAATAGCCAGCCTGCGCTTCTCCCCGCCCGACAGCCCGGCGCACAGGCGATCGCCGTAACCCGAAAGTCCCGTGCGTTCGAGGGCCGCATCGACGCGGGGCAGGTAGTCCGCCGCTTTCCAGTCGGCGGCTTGAGGCCCGAACGCGGCGTCCTCGCGCACGGTGACGCCGAGGATCTGGTGTTCGGGCTCCTGGAAGACAAGCGCCACGCGCGTGCGGGTTTCCGCGACGCAGCCGGCCAGAGGCGCGCCGTCTACGAGGATGTCGCCCGAATCGGCTTTCTCCAGCCCGAGCGCATGCCGTATCAGGAGCGTCTTGCCGCTACCGTTACGCCCGGACAGCACGGTGAAGGTGGGCGTCTCCACTACGAGGCTCGCCCTGGCAAGGCCCCTGGTCCCGTCGGGGAACGTCTTCGTTAGCCCGCGGAACTCTAGCCTCATCGGTCGGCGCCACCTGGGCCGGGAACGGCTTTACGCCTTGCCTCCGAACCCAGCAGGTAATCGCGCAGCAACGGCCTCAAGGCGCGGACGAGCGCGGCGGCGGCGATGGCCTTCACGATATCCCCCGCGAGGTACGGAGCCATGATGACGAAAGCCGCCGCGATCGATACATCCCTGTCCGGGCGGGCATCGAGCACGGCGCGGAACCAAGGCAGCCCTATCGCGTACAACACTGCTACCCCAGCCAGCGCCCCGACGACGGCCCTGGCAAAGCTCCAGGCGCGGCGGTCCGCCACGATGCCCGCGACGAACGCGGCCGCGGCGTAGCCGAGCAGGAAGCCGCCCGTCGGCCCGGCGAACTGCCCCAGCCCGCCAGCGCCGTTTGCGAACACCGGCAGCCCCGCCGACCCGAGGGCGAGATACAGCCCGGTCGACGCGAGTCCCCACAGCGGGCCCAGCACCAATCCGGAGAGCAATGCGAAGAAGATCGCCAGCGTCACCGGCGGCAAGGGCGGCGGCAAGGGCAGGGAGAACACCGCGCCGACCGATATCATGGCGGCAAATAGCGATACCAAGGCAAGTCTGTACGCGTCGCGTTTCATCGCGCAAATCTGCCACGCGCTCGAAGCGTATGTCAATCGAACGCAGGTTTCCTTCATGCCGCCTCCAGCCTTCGCCGAAAATGTCGTATGGATGTAAAAGTCGGCGCTATATCCGTCCGCAGCGCCACCGACGCGGCAACGCTACGCGACTTCATACGATTCCCGCGGAGCCTCTACCGTGACGATCCCCTATGGGTGCCCCCGATCTGGGCCGCCGAACGGTCCGCGTATTCACCGGGGCACAACGCCGTGCTCGACCGTTCCAGGCACGTAGTGCTCGCGGCATACCGCGGCGCCGAGATCGTCGGTAGGGTAGTCGCGTATATAGACCCCCGGTTCAACGACCACTTCGGGAGCAAAACCGGTTTCTTCGGTTCATTCGAATCCATCGACGACGGAAGCGTCTCGGGCGCACTCTTGTCGTCAGTCGAGGCCTGGCTCGGCGCCCAGGGCATGGACCGCGTCAGGGGGCCCATCAACCCCGTCGCGGAATGCTGGGGATTCCTCATCGACGGATTCCAGAGGCCGCCGGTCTACCTGTCCCCCCACAACCCTCCATACTACGACAGGCTGATGCGGGAAGCGGGATACATGGGGGTAAAGGACATGCTCGCGTACGAAGCCGACGCGGCCAAGGGTTACCGCATCCCCGATAGATTCAGCCGCTTCGAGGCGATACTGGCCGCCCGCAAGCCATCGATCACCACGCGGACAATCGACCCGAAGAAGCTTGGACGGGACGCGGAATATATAAGGACGATACTCAACGAGGGAGTCGACGGCAATTGGGGCTTCGTCCCCGTCGAGCGCGACGAGATGGCCGGCGTCGTACGCGACCTGAAGCCGATCCTCGACCCGGACGCCGTATGGTTCGTCGAGGACGCCGGCCATCCGGTAGCGTGCTGCCTCGGATTCCCCGACATCAACGTAATAATCAGGAAGATACAAGGCAGGCTCTTCCCCTTCGGCATAGTGCGCCTGCTGTCCGGCGCGCCCCGCTTGCGCGATTACCGCTTGTGGGGCCTCGCCGTCAGGCCCGCTTACCAGGGACAAGGCCTCGACGTGCTGCTCTACCTGCGCCTTTTCCAGTCGCTTGCGCGCAAGAAGGTCCGCATGGAGGCGAACTATATCCTCGAAGACAACCTCAAGATTCGCAACGCGCTCGAGAAGCTCGGCATGAACGCCATCAAGACCTACCGCGTGTACGAAAAACCGATAGGTTGACTCCCCGGTTCCAGCGACCTATTTGAACAAGATGCAATTCCATGCAAGAATCGTTGCATGAAAATCGGCATACTATCCGACATCCATATCGACGAATCCCCTGACGGAACAATCGTCGACGCGATCATCCAAGCCGTCCGCGAGGCTGCCCCGTCGCTCCTCTTGATGCCCGGCGATTTCTCCTGCGGCTGGAGGTCCAGCCTCGAGGCGATAGCGCGCATAGAGGACGGGACGGGGCTGCGGGTCCTGTTCGTACCCGGCAACCACGACCTCTGGAACAAGCTGTCGCCGGACGAGAGCCCCGAATTCGCCCAGGAACAATACGCTGGACACCCCGGCTGCCTTTCCGGTCGCGTCGTGACGATAGACGGCTGGAACTTCATAGGCGAGACCGGCTGGTACGACGAGACTCTTACCGAAGGCCGGTTCACCGCGAGCCAGATCGCCGAGATGCAGTACGGCGGCCGCGTCTGGCAGGACTCGCGCTTCACGCGGTGGCGGATCCCGATGATTGACAAGACAGCCGAATATCTCCGCGCGCTCGAGACGACGCTGGCCGGCGTCGATCCGAAGCGGACGATCGCGCTGACGCACGTAATCCCGAGACTCGAATTCTCGGTGCAGCCTCCGAAAGGAATCTGGACCTATTTCAACGGCCTCCTGGGCTCGGCGAGGTACGGCGAGCTGCTTTCCAGGGCGGGCGTCAGGGCCGCGGCGTGCGGACATGTCCACTACAGGAAGCGTTTCAAGGCAGACGGGGTCGAATGGATATGCTCCTGCCTGGGAACGCCCAACGAATGGCGCGATAAGGACGCGCTCACCGAGGTCCGCGCGTCCTTGTCGATCCTTGAATTATGACAATTTCCGCTGAATGACGCATGCCGGCGGCGACTCCCCCTGCCGGGGTAGTTTACCTGCGATGCGGGCGGATGCTATCGTCAAGGGAAATGTCGACTATTTAGGGAATCCCGACCGGAGCCAAGCATGTACATTCTCTTCGTGAACGCCTCCGCAGCCAACCTCGAATCGTACCCCGGGTGCATCCTCGACCGCGCAGGCGCGGTCGCCCTGGAAGGTCCGGTGATTATCGCGATAGACGGGACGGCGCCTCGTTCGTCAGTTGCCGACCAATTCGGTACCGCCGCCAAGCCCGTCGACATCTCGCTCGCGCTCGTCCGGAACCGGATGGAAATGCTTGACCTGCAGGCATCAAGGGAACGCTGCCTGGGTCTCATACCCGTTATCGCCCCCCTTTCGATCACGGCGTGCACGATGGAAGAGGCGACGGTGCTGTCGCTGTGCATGAACGCCAGCCTCGAGGTGTTCACCGGGACGCGGGGCGCCTACCAATCCGACCCGGATATGGTTCCGGAGGCGCTCGAACTCGCCTGCCTGTCGTTCGAGGAGGCGGCCGAGCTTTCGCATTTCGAGAAGGCAGGCATCGATCCCGCCATAGTCGCGCCGCTGGCGAGGTACCGCGTTCCCGCCACAGTCCGCTCGATCGGGGTACTGCCGTACGGGTCCTGCCCCGAAGGCACGAGGATCGCTGAAGTTTCCGATTCAAGCGTGGGGCCGGTCAAGGCTGTCGTGGCCCAGGACGATATCTCGATGGTGTCGCTTTCGGGCACCTGCCTGCCGGGCACTGTCGGCATCGCCGCGCGATTGTTCGAAGCCGTGGGCCGGGCCGGCGTCAGCGTGCTCCTCATAACGCAATCGTCGACCGAGTACTCGATTTCCCTCTGCATCAGGTCGGAAGATACGACCAAGGCGCTGGCGACTATAAAAACCGAGTTCGCAATGGAAATGGCGGTCAAGACCATCGATCCGGTATCGGTGGTGGACCGGCTCGCAATAATGACGCTCATCGGGGACGGCATGCGCCGGACCAAGGGGATCGCAGGCAAGTGCTTCACGCAACTGGCCCGGGCGGACGTCAACATAGTCGCCATAGCCCAGGGGTCTTCCGAACGAGCGATTTCGGCGGTGGTCGCCCGCGACCGGCTCGAGCGGGGCCTCCGGATGGTGTACCAGGCCTTCTTCGACTCGACGATGCCGATAGACCTTGTCGTAGTCGGTTGCGGCAACGTCGGCAAGGCTTTGCTCGCGCAGGTCACATCGCAAACGGAGCGGCTCGAAGGCAACGGCGTCGGCGCCCGCCTGGTCGCCGTGACAAACAGCAGGCGGATGGTAGTCGACCGCTCCGGGCTCGACCTGCTCACGTGGAAGACCGAGCTCACGGAACGCGGCAAGCCGCTGTCTATTGAAGAACTCGTCGCGCTCGGGCCCGAACTGATCAACCCTGTACTCGTCGATTGCACCGCGAGCGATATCCTGCCGCGGGCCTACCCCGAATTCATGCTCGCGGGCTTTCACGTGGTCACGCCGAACAAGCGGGGCAACACTGGGCCGATGAAGCAGTATACGGCCCTCAGGCGCATAGCGCTCCACCACCGCCGCCGCTACCTCTACGAGACTACCGTCGGCGCCGGCTTGCCGGTCATCGAGAACCTGCAGAACCTGCTGCACGCGGGCGACAGGCTCGAAAAATTCAGCGGCATACTTTCGGGATCGTTGTCGTTCCTCTTCGGCAGGCTGGAAGCCGGCGTACAATTCTCGGCCGCAGTCCGCGAGTCGATGGACAAGGGCTTCACCGAGCCGGATCCGCGCGATGACCTCGCCGGCATCGACGTGGCTCGCAAGGTGCTGATCCTCGCCCGCGAGGTAGGCCTCTCGATGGAACTCGCCGACATCGAGCTGCAAGGGCTCATCCCCCACGAATACATGGCGATAGGCAAGGCCGAATTCGTGGAACGGATGCCGGAACTCGACGCAAGGTTCGAGGCGCTCAGGGCGGACGCTGTGCGTGAAGGCAAGGTGCTGCGATTTGTCGGGTCGATCGAGGACGGCAAAGGCCGGGTAGGCTTGCAGGCAGTCGGGCCTGAACACCCCTTGTTCAGCGTAAAGGGAGGGGAAAACGCCCTTGCTTTCACCACGCGCCTGTACAGCCCTGTACCCCTCCTCCTCCGCGGCTACGGCGCAGGGGCCGAGGTGACGGCGGCCGGCATCTTCGCGGATATCCTTCGGACACTCAACTGGATCAGGGAGGCCTAGCAATCGATGAAATATTTCAACCTGAAGCATCCCGAAGAACGTGCAAGCTTCTCCGAGGCAACAAAACGCGGACTGGGCACCGACAGAGGGCTATTCTATCCCGAATCGATCCCACGGGTGGACGCCCCGGCGTTGCTGTCAATGCCCAGGTTCGAACGCTACAACGCCCTGCTGGCGCCATTCCTTTCGCCCGATTTCACAAAGTCCCAAATCGACGCAATGATAAAAGCGGCATTCACCTTCGAGGCGCCGGTCGTGCGGGTCGGCGAGGCGTTCGCGCTCGAACTGTTCCACGGGCCGACGCTCGCGTTCAAGGATTTCGGCGCCCGCTGGATGGCGCAATGCCTTTCCCGGATCCGCGGCGACGCGCCTATGACGATCCTCACGGCGACTTCCGGCGACACCGGCGCGGCCGTCGCGCACGCCTTCATGGGAGCCCCAGGTATTCGCGTGGTCATCCTGTATCCGAAGGGAAAGATCAGCCGCGCGCAGGAACAGTTGTTCTGTACCCTCGGCGGCAACATCGAGACCATAGCCGTCCGGGGAAGCTTCGACGACTGCCAGGCCCTTGTCAAATCCGCCTTCGACACCGAGGAACTCAGGAGCAGCCTCGGCCTCAACTCGGCCAACTCCATAAACGTCAGCCGCCTGGTCGCCCAGGTGCTGTACTACTGGGACCTCGCCGTAGCCCTCCGCGCTGCCGGCGAATTCGGCGACCTTGTCGTCTCGGTGCCGTCGGGCAATTTCGGCGACCTGACCGCCGGCCTGATCGCCAAGGCGATGAGCGCGCCGATAACCCGCTTCATCGCGGCGACCAACGCCAACGACACGGTACCGCGCTACGTGGCCAACGGCCGCTGGGAACCCAATCCGACGGTGTCGACGGCCTCGAACGCGATGGACGTCAGCCAGCCCAACAACTGGCCGCGGACCGAGCGTCTGCTCGTCGACAACGACTGGAAACTCGAAGCCGTATCGGTGGACGAGGCGGCGACGGTCGCCTCGATGAAACGCATGGACGCCATGGGCTACGTGGGCGAACCGCACGGCGCCGTTGCCTACGAGGCGCTCCGGAAGTCGCTGCGCAAGGGAGAGACCGGCGCCTTCCTGTGCACAGCCCACCCCGCCAAGTTCGCCGACTCCGTCGAGGCGGCGCTCGGCAGGAAGATAGCCATCCCGGCGGCGATAGCCGAGGCGCTGGGAAGGAAGAACCTGTCCGTAGAGATGGCTGTCGACCCGGAAGAGCTGAAGAGGTATCTGCTCGCCCGAATATCTCACACCTTGCCATGAGTTTAGAGTACCTCATTAGTGTTCAAATAAAAGCGGCTAAGCCCGATTCCGCTGTGAGATATCCGGGCTAGAGAACCGGGCGTAGGTCA
>CAZKJA010000038.1:14750-16178 GCA_964552925.1 uncultured Treponemataceae bacterium | reverse complement strand
GTCGAGGGGCCCTTCGGCGACCATACCGGATTCTACTCGCTCGAGGATGAATACCCGGTGTTCCACCTGGAGCGCATCACCCGCCGCAAGCATCCGGTCTACCCGGCGACGATAGTCGGCATCCCGCCCAAGGAAGACTGCTGGATGGCCAAGGCGACCGAGAGGCTGTTCCTGCCGCTCCTCAGGCAGATATGCCCGGAGATCGTCGACCTTTCGATGCCTCTCGAAGGCGTATTCCACAACTGCGTCATAGTGTCGATAAAGAAGCGCTTTCCAGGCCATGCCCGCAAGGTGATGAACTTCATATGGGGCATGGGCCAGATGATGTACACGAAGCTGATCGTCGTGGTCGACGACGATGTCGACCCCTCCGACGTCTCGACCGTCGCGTGGAAGGCGTTCAACAACATCGACGCCAGGCGCGACCTCGTACTGTCCGACGGCCCGCTCGACGCGCTCGACCACAGCTCGCCCTTGCCGCGCTACGGTACGAGGCTGGGTATCGACGCGACGCGCAAGGGCCCCGACGAGGGGCACACCCGACCGTGGCCGTCGCCGCTCGAAATGGACCAGGCGGTCAAGGACCTGGTCGACGGCCGCTGGGAGCAGTATGGCATTTAAAACAGCAGCGGGCCGCCTCGGCATGATAGGCGACGCCGTAATAGTGAGGCACACGCTGTTCTCGCTGCCGTTCGCCCTGGTCGCGGTGTTGCTCGAGACCGACGGCAGGCCGCCTTTGCGTCCGCTGCTGTTGATAGTCGTCGCGGCAGCAGCCGCGCGCAACGCGGCCAACGCGCTCAACCGCGTTGTCGACGCCGATATCGACGCGAAGAACCCACGCACCGCCGACCGTCACCTGCCGACCGGCCGCCTGTCGAAGAAAGAACTTCTTGTATTCACGGGGTTGATGGGCGCGTTGCTCGCCGCCGCGGCCGCGATGCTCAATTGGCTGTGCGTGGCGCTGCTGCCTGTCGCAGCCTTGCTGATAGGCGGGTATTCGTACACCAAGCGCTTCACCTGGCTGTGCCACTACTGGCTCGGCGTCGCCTGCGCGGCCGCTCCGATGGGCGCCTTCGTCGCGCTTTCCGGCCGATTCGAACTTGGGTACTTCGCGCTCGCGGGCGCGGTAGCGTTGTGGGTGGCGGGTTTCGACATCCTCTACGCCTTGCAGGACATCGACTTCGACAGGCGCGAGGGAATACACTCCATACCGGCGCGCTTCGGTGCGCTCGTGGCGAGGGCAATATCGGCGTTGTCGCACATAGGAACGATTGCAGGACTCGCGGTCCTGCCGCTGTTCTGGGATCTGTCGTGGGCCTATGCGGCGGGCATCGCGATAGCAGCCGGGCTGTTGGTCGCGGAGCATATTGTCGTGAGGGGCGGCACGGCGCGGCACGTCCGGATAGCGAGTTACTCGATCAACGAGAT
>CAZKJA010000038.1:12288-14740 GCA_964552925.1 uncultured Treponemataceae bacterium | reverse complement strand
CGTCCTCGCGGCGACGGCGCTCGACATCTACTTTTTTTAAAAGGAGCGCCCATGGGACGATATCTGCTCTGCGTCACCGGCGCCAGCGGCTCCATCTACGGCGCCAGGACCATAGCGGCGCTCGCGGCCGCCGGGCACGAGGTGCACGCTGTATTCTCGACCTGGGGAGAGCGCGTCTTCGAGACAGAACTGGGAGCGTCGCCGGATGCATGGCTACGCGGAGAAAAGATCGCCCTCGCCGGATCGTACGCCCCGGACGACTTGTCAGCGCCGCCATCGTCGGGCTCATGGCGCCTCGACGGCACCGTGATAGTACCGTGCTCGATGGCCACCGCGGGCGCTATAGCCTCCGGCGCGGGGACCAACCTTGTGCACCGCGCGGCCTCGGTGGCCCTCAAGGAAGGCCGTCCGCTGGTACTCGTGCCGCGCGAGACGCCGCTGTCGCTGATAGCCCTCCGCAACCTCACCGCCTTGGCGGAAGCCGGCGCGGTAATCCTGCCGGCCAGCCCGGCCTTCTACCAGAAACCCGCCACCATCGACGAGCTAGTCGACTTCGTCGCCGGCAGGATACTCGACCGGCTCGGCGTCGAGAATGACCTGTACAAACGCTGGGGATATATTACAAAATTTCCCTGAAATTAATGTTGAACGACCCCGGGCTGGGATATACTGCTATATATCATATTCTCTAATGATAAAACCTCTTCCCTGTTGTCGTTTTGCTGATGAAAGGGGAACTGATGCGTGTCACAAAAAACCTGACGGTACTTGTCCTGATCACGGGTATCTGCCTTCGAGTCCATCCCCAGTCAGCGGAAAACTTCTCGTTCCACTTCCGTCCCGGAGCCGATCTTCCGATCGGGTCGAAGAGCGCGTTATTCCAGGACGATGCGCCTTATTCCGTGGGTGGCTCGGCGACGATTGCCGGACAATATATATTCCCAAAGGCTCCATTTTTATTTGCCGAGGGACTCATCAATATAGGCATCCATCCGACCCAAGCGCAGGATATGCTTACACTCACCTCCGCGGGGATGGGTTTCGGGTATGATCTGCGATTGGCGGACAGGATAAGCTTGCAGGCGTCGCTGCAGGGTGGCATGAGCCTGGGTTTTTTCAGCACATCCGATCCAGCCGGCAATCCTTTTGCGGGCGGAAGCATAGGGGCAACATGGGATCTTACTCCCGGGTTCGCCATCACCGCTGGCGGCTCGTATCGATACCACTTGGGCTGGGATCAAATAACCGAAACCTATACCGACCTGTATCAGGGAGCCAACGTCTGGGCCGGGGCCATCGTGCGGCTGAAACCTGACTCCGGACGCCATAAACTTCGTATCGTCGATGTTAAGACAAAACCCCTGTTTCCGGTTTTTTTCAGCTACTATGAAGACAACCCCTTCGGCAGCATCACTATCCAGAATCTCGAAAACAGCGCGATAACCAACGTCGACATACACTATTTCGTCGGCGAATACATGGAACAACCCAAACTGACGGCGAGCATTCCATCGCTTGCCCGGAATGCGATCGCCGAAGCTCCTCTCAAGGCGCTTTTTACAAGCAGACTTATGAATCTCACCGAAAGTTCCAAGGTATCCTCGGAAGTCCGTATATCGTATACATACCTCGGCGAGCGATTCACTTCCACCCATCCCATCACGGTAACAGTGCTTGACAGGAACAGCATGACGTGGGACGACGACCGCAAGGCCGCGTCATTCGTGACCCCGCGGGACCCAACCGTGCTGATCTTCTCCAAAAATACCGCGGGACTTATACGCGACCTCGGGCACAACCCCCTCAACCTCAACTTCAGGATCGCGATGGGCATTTTCGAAGCGATGCGCCTGTACGGGCTCAACTACGTGATCGATCCCCAGTCCTCGTTCATCGAGGCGTCCCAGAACGAACTGTTCCTCGACTATCTGCAGTTTCCTTCCCAGTCGCTTATCTACCGCGCGGGAGACTGCGACGATCTATCGATACTCTTCGCGTCACTCCTCGAGTCGGTAGGTATCCAGACAGCGTTCATCACTATACCCGGGCACATCTTCATGGCGTTTTCCCTTGGCATGACCGAAGCGGAAGCGAGGAGGACGTTCACCGGAGCCTCCGACTTCATCTATAAAAACGGCGACACATGGGTACCGGTAGAAGTCACCTTGGTCCAGGAAGGTTTTCTCAAGGCGTACAAGACAGCGATCAAGCAATGGAGAGATGCCAGCGGCAAGAACGTACAGGGATTTTTCCCGATACACGAAGCATGGGAGACGTATCGACCCGTCGGCTTCACAGGCAATACGCTGTCGCTTCTGTTTCCATCCGCCGAGGCTGTCATCCAGAGCTACAAAACCAATCTCGACGCTTTCGTTTCCCAGGAAATTCAGGCCCAGGTTGACAAATTCCAATCAAGGCTGAAAAACGAAGGCGACCGAGCGAGCGTGCGCAA
>CAZKJA010000038.1:10236-12278 GCA_964552925.1 uncultured Treponemataceae bacterium | reverse complement strand
TGGCCTCTTCGAGCAGGCGGAAACCCAGTTCAAAACGGCGCTGAGGCTCGATAAAAAAGCGACCAATCCAATGATCAATCTGGCCAATCTATATTTCCTCCTGGAACGCAATGACGATGCCCAGGTATGGTACAGGAGCGCGGCGGCAATCGTACCCGACAATGAGCTTGTCATAGCGGGTTTGGCCCGCACAAGTTACGAGAAAGAGGAATACCAGGAAGCCCAGAATTGGTATACGAAGTTGAAGACAATGAATCCAGAAATCGCCAACCAATATGCATACATCGGAAGCACAAGTGGAACCGTGATGCGGGCATCCGCGTCGAGGGACAAAGGGAAAACCTTCTGGGACGAAGAGGAGTAGCAAGCAATGGCCTTTACAAGAAACCAGAACGTCGCCCGGGCATTGATCGTGCTATTCGTCTTCCCGATTCTGGGAATATTGACAACGTGTAAAAGCCCGCTCCTCAATACGATCCTCGATGAAGTGGCGGTTGCCGTAACCCCTCCAGTCGTATCGGCCATCTACCCCACCAATTCGTTGAGTGAAGTACCAGTAAATGCCCAACTATCCATAACCTTTTCAAAAAACATCGACCCTTCAAGCGTCAACAGCTCAACCTTGCCCATACGCGACGATTCCAATGCCTTGGTCGCCGGCAGGTATTCCGTCGATGGCGCGACAGTAAGTTTCATCGCCACCGGCGGTTTCGGTTTCGGCAAGACGTACACGGTGACAATCACGGCGGGAGTCCTCGACACCGACGACAACCCTTTGTCCGAAGCATATTCGTGGACCTTCACTACATCGCTGACGCCTGACGTGGAGCCGCCGGCGATCAACGCGCTGACATTCGAATCTTCTGACATCGTACTTGTGGACTCGGCCAAATGGTCGGGCTCGCTGGCGGTCGCGGTCACCGTCGATGCCTCGGACAACAGGGGCATAGCGCAGATCATGCTATCCGGCGATGCCACCCTCTCCGGCGCGAGTTGGGTCACCTACAACGCGGCTTCGCCGGTATACACGGTCAACCTCCTGGCACCAGGGGGGCTCAAGCATGTATATGGGCAGGTAAAGGATGGCGCTGGCAATATCAGCGGGATCGAGAGCTCCGAGAATATTTATGTAGATATCACTGCGGCATCGGTCGCCAACCTTCTTGTCAACGACGGCGCGAGCGCTACAAATTCAAGCAGCGTCTCAATCGATGTATTCGCATCCGATGAGGATGCCTCGAGCGGACTGGTTTCCTTCAGATACCGGGTTGCAGGCGGCACATGGTCGGCCTGGGAAGCGTTGACCGTAGAAAGCGGATCGGGAATCGGAACCGCGGATCCATTCGTCCTCCCGGCATCATTGGGAGATTCCGTGGTGATCGAGGCGCAAGTTATCGACGCCGTCGGGCATGAGTCGGCCGTAGTACAGCGTTCGATCCTGTATGAACAGACTCCTCCGACCATCACCGACATCAGTTGGGACAATACCCCTGTTTTCCCGTACAACGGCACCTTGTTGCGTATAATCTTCGACGAAGAAATGGATCCGTCCAGTTTTACCGAATCAAGTTACACGATAGAAAAAGCATCCGACGCTACGCCGGTCGATGGGATGATCAACCTGACGAGCGGCAATTCCATCGAGAATGCGGCGGCCGAACTCTGGGACCTCCAGCTGGCGCCCAATACCGCCTACAAAGTGACCCTCAAGAATACAGTGAAGGATATCGCCGGCAATACTATCGGCGGGAGCGACAAGCTCTGGTTCTTCAGTACTGGCGACGCGGTGGATACGAGCCCGCCAAGCGGTACCGTGACGCTCGCGGATCCCGACGGTGTCGGCCCCTTGCAGGTGGTTACGCTGCCCGCGGGTTCGACGGCTACCGACAGCGCTACAGTCGTTCTCGATTTTTCAGGCATCAGCGACGACTACAATATTCCCTATGGCATAAAGCTTTGGGGCGACAATGACGGCATGCAGGTCGATGAGAAATTCTTCGAGCAGGATGCCAGCTGGATCTCCTGGCCGGGTTCCAACCAGG
>CAZKJA010000038.1:3123-10226 GCA_964552925.1 uncultured Treponemataceae bacterium | reverse complement strand
AATCCCCCTCCGCGGTGCAATTGAAGCTCATCCTGGACAATGCCCAGGCTCCGGTCATCTACAGCGTGGCGGTCAACGACGGGGATACGCATACAAACGAATCGGACAGAAAAGTCGATATAAGCATACAGGCGGAGGATACGCATTCGGGCATCAAGGAAATGATGGTATCGAACTCGGCGGTTTTCGCCGGTGCCACGTGGCAGGCATGGTCGCCTTCGATACAGGATTGGCAACTGCCGGACGCGGACGGCCCATATACGTTCTACGTGAAGGTACGGGACTATCTGGATGAGCCATCATCGACCAACTCCGGCTCCAGCATCACGCTCGACCGGATACCGCCATCGATCCAGTTCAACGTCACACAGATGCTCGTCAGCACGGAAACAAGGTTGCTTGAGGGTTCTACCGGGAGCGATATATACGACCTCACCGAATTATACGGCGTCCAAAGCTATCTTTGGGAGAAGCTGAGCGGCCCCGGCATCCTGTACTTCAATGCCGCGAGCGGGCAAGGCACATCGAACTCCGGAATCGGCGTGCAGGAACCGTACGCATCGGCGTCGACCGAGGGAGACTATTTCATCAAGCTTACGATCACCGACAGCGCTGGAAACTCCAACTACGCTACAGTGCCGTTCTCGTGGGATACGACCGATCCTGGAGATATATCCGGACTGACGGTAAGCCAATACAATACAACCGGACAACCAACCTGGAGCTGGACCGGGGTGGCGAATGCCAACTTCTATAGAACCAGCTACGAGGCCGACTTCAGCCCCTATATCGACGTTTACAGCACCTCGTTCACGCCCAATTCGCCGCTGACCCCCGATGGCAACAAGACGCTCTACGTACGGGCCCAGGACAATGCCGGGAACTCCTCAGTCGAGCTGAACGCGACTGTGCACGTTGACACGACGCCGCCAACCATCACTGTGACGCATCCCAGCTATGTCGCCAACGTGGCCTCCCCGACGATCACCATCGACTTCTCTACGCTTACCCATATCGACGGCAGCGCGACGGATGGCGGTACCAACCCAAGCGGGATCAAATCGTACGAGTGGACCAAGAGCGGAACCATAGGCTCGGGAACGCTGACATTCGGTACTTCGACCGCCGCAACCACGACAGTTTCAGCCTCGGAGAATGACAGCTACCAGATAAGGCTCCGCGTCACCGACTTCGCGGACAATGTGACCGACGCCTACCTGAGCCTGCTCCGGGATATAACCCCGCCGAGCGCGCCGACGGTGACGGGCCTTGCCCTGACACCAAACCTGCAGCCAACCTGGTATTGGTCGAGCAACGGAGGGGGGATCGGGACATTCCAGTACAGACTCGTAAATACTACTGACAGTATTACTGTAGTCGATTGGACGACGACAACATCGACCAGTTTCAAACCAGGGAGTCTTCTTGCAAATGTGAAGAGCTATACAATATCTGTCCGTGAGTTCGATGCCGCAAACAACACATCGGCTTCAGGTTCGTTCATCACATTTGTTGACACAAGCCAGACAACCCCTGCCCAGATAACGATTGGCGACGCCTATCCAGCACTCCGGAATGTTACCAGCATGCAATGGGACATACTCACCGGTTCCGGAGGCATTGCCACCGACTACCGCTATTATTACGATGGATCCGGAACTTGGACATACGGCGGTATCGGCTTGGACGCGAGCACTCCAACGTCATTATCAAGGAGCGGTTTAAGCAACGGTACTCATTCAATAACCGTCGAAGAATACTTCAACAGCCAATGGCACAGCGAGCTCAGCGCCACCCACACGATCACCGTCGACACCGTCGCCCCGGTCATTCCCGTCATAACGGGCACCGGCCTGGATACGACTACCACGGGCAGGAAAGCTACACCCGACACGACGCCAACCTGGACCTGGGTATCGGGAGGCGGGGGCAACGGCAAGTACCGCTATCAACTGACCAGGCTGTATACCGCCAATGGCAGCGCGAGCGGGGTGGTTATACTGGCCTGGACGGCGGAAACCACCGCGACGAGTTACACGCCGGCCGCCCAGGTCAACGGTACCTACAAGCTCGAGGTGCAGGAACGCGACGACGCGGGCAACTGGTCGTCCATCGCCTCTCAGCTTACGACGATAGACACGGTCTACCCGGTGCTCACGAGCGTCCTCGTCAGGGGATCGAGCCATCCGAGCGACAGCGATTACACGTACACTCGTACACCTTTGGTGAGCGTCGACATAGCGGCGGATATAAGCGGAGACTACAACATCGCATATGACCGCGACGTGCAGATCAGCATTTACGATTACAATCCCGCGGCCTGGGAGATCCATTCCGTCTACCCGGAATCGTCGGTGCCGAATTCAAGTACGATCTCGACCACCTTCACGACGAGCAATGGCACCCAATACGTCTACGTGAGGCTGATCGACGAAGCGGGCAACACCAGTTCGTACATCTACGATTCAATAATTCTTGACACGGTGGCGCCGACTGGCACCTTTACCATCAACAACGGTGCCGCCACGACGCCTTCCTCATCGTTCTACCTGACCCTGGCGGTCTCGGATAATATTTCATCGGCGAGCGAGCTCGAAGTAATAGACTATGATCCCTACGTGAGCGGATGGAAAACCTATCGTCCTTACGCGACATCGATGCTGTCCGACTTCCAGTGGCCGGCGACAGCCGGCTCCAAGTATACCTATGTCCAAGTCCGGGATGGCGCGGGCAATGTGTCCAATTCGCTTTCCGACTCCATCACGCTCGAAGTGCCGGTGCCGACCTATGCCAGCAAGGGACAGTACTCTAGCGGGTACACGTACGTGTACTACAACCCGGTAACGGATCCGGCCGGCGGAAGTTCGACCACCACATATTACGTCTACTCCACAAGCGTGGCCAACGCGAATCCCAACAACGGCGACCCGGTCACCTACGAGTACAGCACTACCTCGACCAGCAGTTGCTACGCGCCGATCCCCAAGGGAGAACTGCTGTATTTCTTCGTCCGCGCGTATGATTCTGATACCGGCGGTTACGGCCCGTACAGCGCCGCCTCGGTGCTGGGATTCTCGTCGAACGTCACTGTCGTCTATGACGACGATGAGTCAGCCGATATCGCGAGAGCCGACCAGATCAAGGCGTTGCTTGAGGATACCTCGATCGTTGACAACGTCAATATATTCGGAACCATGCCGACCTGGACCGTAACGCTGTTGCCGGAAGATCTGATTTCAAACACGTACGATACCGTCAACCCAATTTACAACCAGATTTACGGCGACCCTGTCATACTGACATCGGGCACCAGTTTCAATACGGCGACTACGTATGACGGCATAGTACGCAACATAGCTTCGGTCGGCAAGGGTACGATCGCGATGGGTACCGGCGGAGCATACTTCCTCTACCGGGTGGACCAGAACTGGACAACGTGGAATCTGGTCAGCGTTTCGCCTACCCAGCCATCCGCCATCGACTCAGGCAACCAGATGACTCTCCTTGCCAGCAGAACCGCAAAAACCAGACCCGTTTCATCGTCCGACAGTATCTGGTACACGCCGCTGTACTACATCACGATGTACAACCTTTATCAAAATACCTCGGTTACGACTAACATCTTCCTCATCGGTACCGGCGATGTCTCGAGGCGTGGAGTGTATAGCCTGGGCGGGGTGAACCCCTCCGGCGGAGCTATTTACGCGGGAGATGCGAGTTCCGATGATCACTTCCCCGTGATCAGGCAAGGCGAATACTGCTATTTCGGTTATTATGAAGTGCCGGATTATTCGATTACGGGAGAGGTGTTCCTGATCAACGTCGTAGCCAAAATGGATAACTATTAAGACTTCATGATTCCGGGGTCGGAGCGGGTCGCGCCCTCTCCGACCTTGTGCCTTTTTCCGTGCATCGATACACTCTGAAAAGGAGTACATCATGCGCGCACATAACGGTTTCATACGGTTGCGGGCCAAAGTCAACCGCTGTATCCTTCCGATGACAATCGCCTTCAGCCTCCTCTCCTGCACCCCAAAAGCCCCGCCCGCCCCCCTGCGCTTCGGCATCATGCCGGACGCAGACTCGCTGCCGTTCATGGTAGCTGAAGCCGAGGGGTTGTTCGCCAAGGAAGGAGTCGCCGTCGAGCTGGTGCCTTTCGTCAACGCGCAGGAACGCGACGCGGCGATCCAGGCGGGCAAGGTCGACGGCGCGATAGCCGACATGCTGGCCGCCGCGTTCCTCGTCGCCGGGGGCTTCGACCTTAGGGTGACGAGCGCGACCGACGGCAGGTACGGCATCGCCGCCGCGCCGGGATCGGGCATCGCGAAGGCTTCCGAGCTACGGGGCAAGCGCATAGGCATGTCGACCAACACCATCATCCAGTACTCGGTCGACGCGATAGTCGTGGCCGCTGGCCTGCCGGTCGACGCCTACACTGTAGTCGCGATACCGAAGATGCCGGTGCGCATGGAGATGCTCCTCGCCGGGCAGGTCGACGCCGCGGGACTGCCCGAACCCCTGCTCACGGCCGCCATCGCGCGCGGCGCCACCCTCGTCGGCACGACCGAGGAGTTCGGAATCGACGCGGCGGTCGTGCTGTTCACGAAGGCGATGCTCGACACGAGATTATCAGATGTAAAGAAATTATATAACGCGTACGCCGAGGCAACCGCGCGCATCGGCGCCAAGCCCGACGCGTACCGGGCCTTCCTCGTCGAGAAGGCTTCCTTTCCCGAAGCGGTACGCGACGCGTACCGCTTCGTCGAATACCGCAAACCTACCCTGCCGGATACGGCCCAGGTCGAGGCCGCGATCGGCTGGCTGACCGCGAGGGGGCTCCTGTCAAAGAAACTGTCCGCCTCCGACCTGCTCGACGGCAGGGCCGTCGCCGGATGGTAGAAATCCGCGCGCTGGCCGTCGACTACCGGGTCGGCCCAAGCCGCTCTCCAGGGCTTGGCCTCCTGCGCGCAGTCGACGGTGCAAGCGCGGTATTTCCTTCGGGCGGCATCTCCGCGATAGTCGGGCCCTCGGGTTGCGGCAAGACAAGCCTCGTCCACGCGATCGCGGGCCTTTTGTCCCCGTCTGCCGGCGAGGTTCTCATCGACGGGGAACCGGTGCGCGGCGTGCGGCGGCGGACCGCCGTGATTTTCCAGGACTACGGACTCCTGCCCTGGCGCACGGTCGAAGGCAACGCCGAGTTGCCCCTGGTTCTCGCGGGCATGGACAAGGCCAGCCGCAGGCGCCGCGTCGGACCGATACTCGACGAACTCGGCCTTTCCGACTTCAGGCACTTCCATCCGCTCAAGCTATCAGGTGGTATGAAACAGCGCGTCGCCATCGCGCGCGCCCTGGCAGCCGAACCCGACCTGCTCCTGATGGACGAGCCATTTTCCAGCCTCGACGCCCTGACGAGGGAGACGGCCCAGGAGTTTCTCCTGGAAGTAAGGCGCTCCCGGACCCTGTCCATCCTTGTTGTCACGCATTCGATAGAGGAGGCGGTATATCTGGCCGAGGCCGTCTTCGTGATGACCGGCCGGAACCCGGGTACGATAAGCGCTCGATTCGACATACCGGAGAACAGCTGCGGGCTTCGATTCCCTGGCGGTTCTTCTCGGAGCGGCTCGCCTCGCGGGGATTTCCGGGCGGCGCCGCGATACCTGCAGCTGTGCGCTTCGATACGCTCGTCGCTGCGGGAGGCGGGCCGTACCGACGACGGGAGCGCCCCATGAGGCGCGCAGCCGGAATAATCGCGGCCGCGGCAGCGTTGCTCGCGGTGTGGGCCCTCGCGGCCATGGCGGTCGGCAAACCATTCCTGCCGAGCCCAGGATCGGCAGTCATCGCGCTTGGGGCTCTCATCGCGGACGGAACCCTCGGCAGGCACGCTACGGCGAGCCTGGCTCGGGTGCTGTGGGCGCTCGCTGCGAGCTTCGTCCCCGCGGCAGCGATCGGGCTCGCTTCCGGGCGCTCTAGCCGGATCGACCGGATAGTCGCGCCGCTTATCTACATTCTCCACCCGCTCCCGAAGGTCGCGTTCCTGCCAATAATCCTCTTGGTGTTCGGACTCGGCGAGGCCTCGAAGGTATTCCTCGTCGGCCTGATAGTCTTCAGCCAGATACTCGTGTCCGCGCGCGACTCGGCAAGGCGCGTGCCTCGCCAACTTATCGACTCGGTACGTTCGCTGGGGGCGACGCCCGCGGACCTCGCGCTCCTCGTCATAGTGCCGGCCACCCTGCCCGACCTGCTCACCTCGCTCCGCGTGAGCCTCGGAACCGCGATCGCCGTGCTGTTCCTGGCGGAAACCTTCGCGACCGAGACGGGGCTCGGCTTCCTTATCGTCGACTCGTGGGCGCGGGTCGCCTATCCGCGGATGTACGCCGCCATCATCGCCCTCAGCCTCCTCGGACTCGGGCTTTTCGCGGCGGTCGACATAGCGGAGCGATTGCTATGCCCCTGGCGCCCCGAGCGTACCTAAGACCGCCCGGCCTTGCCGGAAATTGACTGCTGGGTCTCGCTGGAGATAGCCGCTATCGAGTTGATCATCGACAATATCCGCGTCACTTCATCGGAGATCGTAGAGTATATCGTCCTTACGTCGATGGACACGTTGCGCAGCTCCTCGATCCCTCCGGTGACTTGGGTTCCTCCGCTCGACAGCTCCGATATCGAATCGATAAGCGCGCCTATCTCGTCGGCCATCACCCCTACATCGCGCGATATTTCCTTTATGCCGTTGCCCGTCCGTACAGTCATCGCGTCGGAGGCCTTTATCTGCTCGATTATCGACCCGAGCGAAGAGGCGATATCCCTGACATTGCCACCGGTCGTCTCCGCCAGTTTGCGGACCTCGCCGGCGACTACGGCGAAACCCTTGCCGGCGTTGCCCGCGTGGGCTGCCTGTATCGCCGCGTTCATGGCGAGCAGGTTTGTCCGGTCGGAAACATCCTGGATAACGCCTATCATCTCGCCGACACCGGACACGCCGTCAGCGGCTTTCCTTATCGATTCCATCGTCGCCGTCATGTCGCGCTCTCCAAGCTCTGCGGCGGACGCGAGCTTTTCGACCTGGTGTCTCTTGCCTCCGGCGATCGCCGATGCGTTGGTCA
>CAZKJA010000038.1:0-3113 GCA_964552925.1 uncultured Treponemataceae bacterium | reverse complement strand
GCGACCATCTGTTCGCCGGCAGCCGCCGATTGCTCTATCGCGGCGAATTGCGCCTCTGACCGGGCTTGCAGGCGGTCAAGGGCGTCCCTGATCGAGCCTACCATGCCCATGGTCCTCGTTATTTCCTCATGGAGCCGTATCGAGAAGCCATCGACGACACGGTGCTCCTTTTCTATCAGTTTCTGGCGGTACAGGTGGCAATTGTCGTATTTGTTAAGCCCGTTGAAGATCGCGAACGCCATCCCCCTGCATGATTTGTAACCGCACGAGGCACAATTGAGATGGTCCGACTGCGCCTGCTTGAGGAGTCCGTCGTATAAATCCTTGAATTGCCCGTCCGTCGGAATCCTGAGCCTGTAATTGGCGGACCGATCCACGTAGTTCCGCGCGTATAAGCCGGGTTTCCAGTATCGGGAAACCACCTTGCCGAGTTCCCTCCTCGCCTTCTTGTCGGACATGCCGTTGCCGCCGTAGACGCGTCTGGCCTCCAGCGCGCGATCTTCGACAGGTCGCTCAATCTCGTCGGGCGACTTGTCCTGGTTGAGGGTCCCCGGACCCGCGTTGCAGCCGTATTCGCAATTGAGGCAGTCGACAAGCAAGGGGTTCATCTTTTTATCGAGCGCGGCGGACAGGGAGTCGAGGTAGGGATAGACAAGCTCCGGTCCTTCTATCTTGCGGGCTTTGGCGCCGATTCCAGGCGCATCGCGCTCGGCCGTGCGGAGCAAGCCGCCCGGAGTCGAGAACAGCGCGGCCCGTTCCGCGGGCGGATTGTCGAAATCGGCTTCGGGTTGCAACGAAAGGTCGACTCCCCTGGCGACGAGCAGTTCCTTGAAAGAGCGAATCGTCACGTTGTAGTCTCCGACCCCCGTCTCCAGCAATTCGCGCTTCTTGGCGGCGCAGGGCGACACTACGAGCACCTCGTGTCCGCTGAATTCCGGATAATACTCGCGTATCATCCGTATCGAGTGGAGCATAGGGCTGTCCGCCGGCGCCAGATGGCGCATGAGTTCCGGCCGGTATATTTCCACGTAGCTGACGATGGCGGGACAAGGCTGGGCTATAACGAGGGAGGGAGCGTTTTCCTTCACATGCCGCAGGTACGACCTGACAGTAAGTTCGGCTCCAAAACTTACGTCGAAGCATGCCGCCACCCCGATTTTTTTGAGCCAGCCAAGGAAGCGGCGGTCCTCGCCGGGAAAGCTGGAGACCAAGGCAGGGGCGACGATCGCGATTGTTTTTCGCCCCTTGCCGACCGCCTCGAGGAAGACGGCCATGTCGTCCTTGATGAACCTGGCTTTCTGGGTGCAGGCTTTGACGCAGTTGCCGCAGCCGATGCATAAATCCGCGTTGATAGTCACCTTGTCGCCGGAACCGTCTATGCAGTATTTGACGGGACACACGGCTATGCACATATGACAATTGACGCACTTGTCCTGATCCACTTCGATGACTGACACGAGTGATGTATTCATATTGCCTTAGTATACCCACAGGATTATCGCGTCGCAATACGCAATTATTTATCGATTATCGGATTCCATCGTTGCCGAACGCTTCTTGCCGGGAGCACCAATATCAAAGACAGGATACGCTTGACGGAGCTCGAGTGATCATGATTTTCCTCCGCAAAGATAATCGCAGAAAAAACACATGTCGCGGGTCTTGCCGGGGAAAGACATTCCCCCTGATTCCAGCCGTTCGCGGGTGGCGCCGAGGCCCTCGTAGAAGCTGTCGCTGACCCGGGCGTTCTTTCCGGCGTTTGCCATCAAATCGGCAAAGGAATCGCGAACCGTCCCGATGAAGAGCCCGGGCTGTTCGTTGGCGAATCCGCAACACGGAGCGACGGCGCCGTACGGATGGACGTAGAAGACGTTGCCCGGGCCTTCGCACCAATCATCGGTAAACCAGTCCACCGCATCCCACGCACCCTCCCCCGCCGTCTTCGACCTCGGCGTGCGGGTAACTGGAATGACGAGGCCAGATCCGTCATCAGGGTCGGACTCCGAACGCGCCAGGTACGCGGCGTCGACGATGCGTGACGCTTCGCCGAAGGAGCTCTCCACCTTGCCACCGAGCGCCGCGGCGACCGCGTCCAGGTCCCGCAGAAAGGCTTTGTCATCGGGAGAGCGTACCGACAATATTTCCACTGTGTCCTTGCGGCCCCACGCGTCGAATACCGCCTGGATAAAAGCCCGGATCCGCGCGGCGGACTGGCCGTGGTACGTGTCCCAACTCAGGCCGATGAGGCCGTCGAAACCCGCATCGCGTACAGAAGCCAAAGCGGCGCGCAGCCCGGCCTCGTCTTTCCACCAGTCGCCATTGGTCATAAGCCGATCGAAATACATCCCGCGTTCGACAGCCGCCTCCGATACGCCGACCAGGAAGTCGAGGCGCAGGAAAGGCTCGCCCCCGGAGAAGCCGACGCGCTCGACGCCAGCTTCCGAGCATGTGTCAAGGAACGCCACGGCATCGGCGACCGACAACTCCTCCGGTCCTCGCTTTACGCTGCAATGGGAACAGAGGAGGTTGCAGCGGCCGGTCGGCGCGAATATCACTTCCGCTGGATGGAACATTGCAACAGCGTAGACCGTAAATGAGCTCTCCTCAAGCCCCCCATACATGAGCCGGGATTGCCGTCGGGAAACCGGCCTCTGCGGTAGCAAAGGCCTCGAATATCATGGCAGCCGTGGATTGAGGCTCGAATTTCGCATAATTATTAATAAAATATACAGAATTCGTCGATTATTGTGATAATTTTCATCAATATCACTAAACAGAAACGAAAGAAGTGTGTATACTACTATACGAGAGAGACTATCTAGACATCGATGTAACGCCCTTTCCTGGGGAATGCAACGGTTGATCGTAGCGGGATGCCAGCCATGCCGACACGCAAGGCCTAGCGATCCCCGGACAACGCAAAGATTTACGCCCGGTGGTCCTGAACTCCCACAATCGCTTATCCTGGATAAGCGTACTTTCAAGACGCGGGGCATAGTCCCCGGAAACAGGAAATCACCATGGGCAAGAAAATCTACGTCGGCAACCTCAGCTACAATACCTACGAAAACGCGCTTCGGGAAATGTTCCAGGCGTACGGTCAGGTCGACTCC
>CAZKJA010000037.1:10670-16579 GCA_964552925.1 uncultured Treponemataceae bacterium | reverse complement strand
CTTGATACATATACATAGTGCTTTTATCCAGATCGCCCTTGGCGAAGATGCACTGGCCTGCCCGATACTCGCGCGCGTATCGCTTGAACAGCCTGTCGGGCTTCCCGAACAGCGCGCGCTCGATCTTGCCCGTCCGTATTTCCGACACCAGGACCCGGTGGAAGCGCGCGAACAACAGGGAGTCGAAGAACTCGAGCGTGTAGCAAAACTCCAGGCACAGGAAGTACAGCCAGAAAAAAAAGTACACCTTGATGAGACCGACGATCAGATTGCCGAGTATGCCGTAGAGCAAACCGTAACGTTGGACATTCAACGTCAGGCCGAGCAAGGCTCCGAGCGCGGCATAGGTGACGATGCAAAGCGTGGCGCCTAGTACCGCGTTGGCCGTCCTGGGCTTGTGCGGCGGAATTTTCATGTATGTAAAAAATACGAAGGCCCACAGCGCAAGCGTCGGGAGCGCCATGAGGGTGATCCGGACCAGAAAGCCGAACAGCGCGGCGGCCGGCGCCCAGTGTATAACGGCCAAAGCGGCCCTTGCCACCTGACTGATCGCCAGAATCAATACTACGGCGACTATCACGACGAGTTCGACTATGAAGGTCAGTATGTTCTCCCGGATAGGATTTGCCCTGGCCATGGCACCGTAGACGACCCTGATGCCCCGCTGTATCGAGAGGATGAACACTCGGGCGGCCCATACCAGGTTGACGAGGCCGAAAATTCCCGCGAAACCTGAAATCGGTGTCTTGGCGAACGAACGCAAGGCTTCGACCCCGCCGGAGGCTTCCAGATACGGCCCCATGGCCTCGAGCAGGAACGAGATGTCCAGTTTGACCACCGCGATGGACGAAAGATACACTATTACGAGCATCGCCGGCACCGCGGACAGCAGGAACGAATACGCTCCGGCGGCGGCGTGGTTCGCCATCTCGTGTCGCGAGAACTGCTCGATCGAAAAAAGCACCCGCTGCGATGAAGAGAGAAGGAGGCGCTCCAGGTGAGAGCGATTTCTTCTATCCCGAACGGGGCTGGACATCAAGCCATCATGCCCGCGATCACTGCGGGATCGAGCCTGAACGGGCTTCCCGTGCCTTGGCAGAACCGGTGAACCTTCAGGAGGTGTATCGACAGGTCGGAATAGATGATCCGCGCTCCGCTTCGCTCATCGACGACCTCTATCGAGTTCTTGTGGAAGGTACCGTCCTGGAACGGACAGGGAAGCAGGCCGCGGGCATCCCCGGCGCTCACCACGTACTTGCCGTCGACGCTTGTCGGCTCGCCCAGGCCTTTCTGGCCCGCGTCGCGGAGCCGCTCCAGGAAGCCGGCTGCTTGGTCGCTGTCAATTCCCGCTCGCCTGAACGCCTCCATGTCGGACTGAACGATGTCGGCGATGCTTCTGGTATCGCTTCCCAGGAAACCCTGCGCCGTGATCGAGCCCGGCTTCATCCGCTCGCGCGCGTCCTTCTCGCCTTGCGTATTCTTCATATTCCCTCCGATGGCATTGCAGTCAATTTTGAACACAGAGACACAGAGAAGATGAGAAGAGGGATTGGGGTAAAAGCAAGATCGGGAATTTGAACACAGAGACACGGAGAAGATGAGAAGACGGGTTAGGTGAGAATAAATAAAATTTCTTGATCATTCCCTCTCCTTCTTGTCTAAGCATTCTCTTGCCTCATCTTCTTCATGTCTCTGTGCAGTATCGTCCTCATTCCTCTCCTCTTCATTGCCAAAACTTTTCTTTCCTTTTCCTACCTCATCTTCTCTGTGTCTCTGTGCCTCTGTGGCCATATTTGTATTCCAGGCCTTATTCGATATCATGCGAATTTGTCGAAGTAGATGTTCGTCTCGGCGATGCCGTTCTTCGTCATCACGTTGATGCACGCGTTTATCATTCCCGGGCTTCCGCACAGGTAGCCTTCGAGCCCCTTGTCCTTGCCGATGCGATCCTTTATGTACCTGTCGAGTACGTCGGTGATCAGGCCTGTGTCGCCTTTCCAGTCCTCTTCGGGCTTGGGCTCAGAAAGGGCAGGCACGAAGTGGAAGCGCGGCCACTCCTTTTCCAGCTGGCGCATTTCGTCGAGGTAGAACATGTCGCGGGTCGTCCTGGCGCCGAAGAAGTACCAGATTTCCTTTTCCGGGAATGAATCGTGGTCGCGGATGTCGTGGAACATGCTCTTGAACGGCGCCATGCCCGAGCCGCCCGCGATGCATACCATCGCCGCCGGGGTATCGTGCACGCGGAACTCGCCGAACGGCCCGACGAGGTCGACCTTGTCGCCTTCCTTGAGGAATTTGTGTACATAGGTCGTGGCTATGCCGCCGGGAACCAGGCGGACGAGGAGTTCGACGATGCCGTTGTCATCGGGCTTCGACGACATCGAATAGGCCCTCTGCACTTCTTCCTTGATGTCGCCGTAGGGCGGCACGACGATCTGCACATACTGGCCCGAGACGAACTCGATCGCCTTCGGGTCGTCGAGGCGGAACACGGTTTCCTTGATGTCGTAGGTGAGGTCCTTTATCGACTGGACCGTTGCCTTGAACTTCTTGACGCTGAACAGCTCCTCGGGGAGCTCTATCGCGATGTCCTTCTTCAGCTTGATCTGGCAGGAGAGGCGCATGTTGTTCGCCAATTCCTGGGTGGTAAGGTATGGTGTCTCAGTCGGCAGTACGGGGCCGACGTCGGTAAGCACACGCACCTTGCACGCGCCGCACGAGCCGCGGCCGCCGCAGGCGGACGGGACGAACAGGTTCTGGCCCGCGAGCGTACCGAGCAACGCGGAGCCGCCTCTGACTGTGAACAGCTTCTTGCCGTGGTTGATGTCTATCGTCACCTCGCCGTAGTTGTTGACGACGGCGTCGACGAGCGATATGACGAGGGCGAGCAGGGCCGCTGAGCCGGCTACGACGAGCGGGCCGAGTACAATGGGATTCACGCTCGCCTCCTTACTGTACGGTGATCATGCCGGAAAAGCCTATGAAGGCCATCGCCATGAACCCGATCGTGATCATCGTGATGCCCGACCCCTTGAGGCCGGCGGGTACCGGATTCTTCTCTATCCGTTCGCGGATAGCCGCCAGCAACATAATGGCGAGCCACCAACCGAGACCGGAGCCGGCGCCGAACGCGACCGACTGGATGAAGCCGTAGTTGCGAATCTGCATGAACAGTATTGCTCCCAGGATCGCGCAATTGACGGTGATGAGCGGCAGGAATATGCCCAGGCTCATGTACAGAGCTGGACTCGCGCGGTCTATCACCATCTCGAGTATCTGCACGACCGCCGCGATGACGACGATGAACACGATGAACGACAGGTAGACGAGGTCGAGCGGGATAATCACGTAGTACAGCACGAGCCAGCTTATCGCCGTGGTTATCGTCATCACGACCGTGACGGCCATGCCGAGCCCGAAGGAGCTTTTCCATTCCTTGGAGATCGATATGAACGAGCACATCCCGAGGAAGTTCGATAACAAAATGTTGCTTGTGAATATCGAGGCGAAGAACAGGGTGATTGGGTTGACGAGCGGGATCATTTGCCTGCCTCCTTCGTCGCGACGGTAGTCGCGGTCGCGGGATTCGCGCCCTGCCCCGGGGCTGCTGCGCCGACTTTGCCTTTGGCCTGCACGCTCTTGGCCCACCACATCACCATCGCGACGAAGAAGAACGCGCTCGGCGCCATGATCATGATCGTCCAGGTGACGAAACCCCCTGGCATGATCATGATGCCCAGGATCGTACCGAAGCCGAACAGTTCGCGGATCACCGATATGGCCAGGAGTATGACCATGTAGCCGATGCCGCTCGTCAGCCCGTCCCAGAACGACATCAGGGGCTTGTTCGCCGCCGCGTAGGCCTCGGCGCGGCCCATCAGTATGCAGTTGGTGATGATCAGGCCGACGTAGGGGCCGAGTTGCTTCGAGACATCGGGCAGGTATGCCCGCAGGAGTATGTCGAGGAGGATGACATAGAACGACATCACTACGACCTGGATGATCATGCGCACCTTGCGTGGTAGCGCATCCTTCATCGCCGATAGTGTCATGCTCGACAGGGCAGTCGCGAAGGTGACGCCGAGGGACATGATCATCGTGTTGCGCACGTTGTTGGTCACCGCGAGCGTCGAACAGATGCCGAGTATCTGGATGAAGATAGGGTTGTTGGTCCAGAGGTTTTCCTTGAGGACGACCCATGCTTTCGAATTCTTCATTTGACGCCTCCCGACTTGATGAGCGCCAGTCCGGCGTTGACGATGGTGCCGAAGGACTGGCTGGTCCTGGTCGCGCCGGAGATGCCGTCGACCCGCCCGTTCGCCTTGTCGGTGTCTGCCTTGCCCGTGGCTTCCGCTCCGGCCTTCATCGCGATCTTGCCGCCGGGGGCCTTCTCGCCCTCGTACTGGCCGAGGAACCAGGCTTCCTCGATGCGGCCCCCGAGGCCCGGCGTCTCGTTCTGCGCGAGCACGCGCACGCCCCGCACGCTCTCCGCGTCCGGCGTGGCGGCCATGATCAGGGTGATGGTGCCCCACAGGCCGGGACCCGACTGCTCGAACGCGACGTATTGGGCGCCGTCGACCATAGTCGACCACGAGCGCTGGGCTCCGGCCGGCCCCTCGGTCACGGCCGAGGCGTATTTTGCCGCAGCCTCGGCGGCGTCCGCGTACTGGATGCCGAAGGCGCCGAGCACCGCGGACTGGGTCGCGAATCGCTTGTTGGCGGCGACCAGATCCTTCGTACCCTCGTTCGCGACGGCGAGCACGACGACGAATACCGCGCACACGACGAACGTGAAGAGCACGACGTAGAGCATCGATTCCTTTTTCATTTTGCCGCCTCCTTGCCTTCGGCGGGACCAACTGGTGGCACCGTCGCGGCAGCCGCCGTTTTTTTCTTCGCCGCCTCGTTGACGATCCTGTCGAAGAGGCTCGCGAAGGTGTTTCCCAGGAGCAGCGCGAAGCTCGTGCCCTCGGGGAAAAGGCTGAAGGTTCGGATTACGATTATCACTACGCCGATCATCAGGCCATACGCCCACTGCGCGGCGGGCTTCTTGGGAGCCGACACGGGGTCGGTCGCCATGAACACCGCGACGAAGAGGAAGCTGCCGGCCAAAAGGGCCTGGAGCGGCAGGGCCTTGGGCACTCCTGCCAGGAACAGGACCCCGGCGACGGCAACGCCGCCGATGATCGTCGAGACTATCAGGCGCCACTGCGCGGTTTTCGTCGCGACGAGGTAGATCGCGGCTACGGCTATCAGGATTACGCTCGATTCGCCGATGGAGCCCGCGCGGTTGCCGATGAGGAGGCTGAGTATCGGTACGTCCTTGCCGGAGCGCCAGACTGCCAGCGGCGTCGCGGAGGCGATCGCGTCCACATGGCCGAAGAGGCTCCCGGCCGCGGCGCCGAAGTTGCCAGGCTCGTAGAACGAGGCGCCGAGCACGCCCGCGAAGGAGATGTAGACGAAAAGGCGGCCGGCTATCGCCGGGTTGAAGATGTTGCGCCCGAAACCGCCGTACACTTCCTTGGCCATGAAGATTGCGAAGGCCATGCCCACGGCGACTATCCACAGCGGGACTGCCGGCGGCATCGCCATCGCGAACAAGGTTCCCGAGACCAGCACTGCCTCACTCACCTTGCCGCCCTTCTTTTTCTCGAACAGGTACTCGACCAGCACCCCGGTGCCCAGGCTGACCGCGAAGGTCAGGAGGACGCGGGGGCCATACAGCCAGACAGCCAGCGCGGCGATTGGCACCAGCGAGTACAGAACGCGCCTCATTATCGCTTGTTTTTGGAACACAGCTTGTCTCCTCGCTACGAACGTCCAGTACATGAAAAAAATGTGGGCATGTTTGAATACAGCGATAGTATAAGCGCTATTTCAATTGGCCGCCAACCCATGCGACGGACTTG
>CAZKJA010000037.1:0-10660 GCA_964552925.1 uncultured Treponemataceae bacterium | reverse complement strand
ATGAAGTCATGGAATCGACGCGGGATAGAATTCTTTACGAGGCTGCCAAGCTGTTCGCCGCGCAAGGCTTCGAAGGAACGGGCGTGCAGGATGTGTGCGACCGCTCCGATGTCACCAAACCAACCCTCTACTATCATTTCGGCAGCAAGGATGGCCTGCTCGCAGCGCTTTTCGAGGAGCGTTTCGGGGGGTTCAACGCACGCATCCGGGCGGCGGCCGGGTATCCCGGGGCGCAACGCGGCGATCTGGCCGGAATTCTGACGTCCACTTTGGCTTCTTTCATCGATTCCGCCAGAGTCGATCCTGACTTTGCCCGCATTCGTCTGGCTTCGTCGTTCAGCCCGCCATCCAGCGTCGCGTATCGCGTCGCACGGCCGCACCTGGAAGCCCTCTACTCAATTCTGGAGGCCACATTCACCGCGGCCGCCATCGATCATGGCAACATGGCCGGCCGTGAACTCCAGTACGCCGCGTCATTCATCGGGACGGCGGATGCGTATGTCGGTCTTTTCCTGGCCGGCGACATCGACCCCGACGGGACGTTCCTGCGCCGCGTTGTCCATTACTTCATGCACGGCATTTTCTCGTAAACCATGCGCTTGCTAGAGGATGGATTATGACTTCCCCGAGGTTATACCTACCGGTAGGTAGTTTATGTTGGATAGTTCCGCGTTACTTTGCGGAATAGAGAGGTTCGAAATGGATTCTACTATTCTGGATTCTGTTTTCTATCACATCTACGCGCTCGGGGCGCTTGGAGCGGAGCGTCGCAACGATGGAAAATCCGCTCCTGCCGGAAGGTTGGCGCGGGTCATCGACTGGATTCCGGCGATGAAACGTGTATGCACGGAAGCTCTGATACTCGGGCCGGTATTCGAGTCCGAGAGCCACGGCTACGACACGGTGGATTACCTCGCTATCGACCGGCGGCTCGGGACAAACGCCGACCTCGCGGCCGTTTCCAGGACCCTCGCCGGCAATGGCATCGGCTTGTACCTGGATGCAGTGCTCAACCATGTGGGCCGGAGCCATCGAATCGTCCGCGACGTCGCCGAGCGGGGACAGAGCTCGGACTACGCCGGGTGGATTGCGGGCTACGATCCTGCAGGGCCCGGGACCGGCGGCCTCCCGTTCCGCTACGACGGCTGGAAGGGGCATTTCGACCTTGTGCGGCTGGATACGCGCAAGCCCGAAGTGCGCGCCTACCTGACCGGCGTTGTCTTGCGTTGGATCGATGAGTTCGGTCTGGCGGGTCTCAGGCTCGACGCTGCCGATTGCCTGGACCGGGAATTCATGGCGGGACTGGGCAGGCGGTGCAGGGAGGCGAGGCCTGGATTCCGGCTCGTGGGCGAGGTAGTCCACGGCGACCTATACGAGGCTGTCCTGCGGGAAGGCGAGCTCGATGCCGTGACCAACTACGAGGCCTTCAAAGGCTTGTGGTCGAGCTACAATGAACGCAATTGCCATGAGATAGCCTGGACACTGGATCGCCTGTTCGCGGAGCCTTCCGGGTCCGCCGTTCCGGGTGGATGGTCCGGGGCCGGGCTGTGCAGGGGCAAGGCGTTGTACTCGTTCGCCGACAACCACGATGTCGACCGCGTGGCTAGCGTGCTTCGGGACCCTGTCGGCCTGTACCCGCTGTACGCGCTCCTGTACTCGATGCCAGGCTCGCCATCGATATACTACGGCAGCGAATACGGCACCGGCGGGAAGAAATCCGCCGGCGACGACGGGCCGTTGCGCCCGTACCTTGAACCGGCGGTATTGCAGCGTACGGGGCCGCATCCCGACCTTGCCGACGCGATAGGCCGTTTCGCGGCCGCGAGGCGCGGGTCGACGGCCTTACGGCGCGGTTCCTACCGCCGCCTGGCCGTCGCGGCCGAAAGCCTGGTGTTCGAGCGTTCGCTCGGCGGGGAGCGCGTCGTCGCCGCCGTCAACATGGGCGCGAATCCCGTCGCGCTTGAGGTTCCCCAGCCGAATTCCGGGCTTGGGTCGGCGGGGCGCTTCACCGACTTGCTCGACCCTGCGTGCGTGCTCGAGGCAAGGGGCGGGCGGCTGCGTATCGACGTGCCGCCGCATTGGGCCAGGTGGATGTCGGCGGCAGGCTGATCCATCGCGAGCCGCCCTCAGTCGCCCCCGTGATTCCCGTGGCGGACGAACCGACTGGCCAGGGCGGCGAGTCCCGCGGCGATTCGTTTCACGAAGATCATAGGCAAGGTGAGCGTTTCAAATATCATGGCGGCCGCCCCGGCGACCGCTCCCACCTTGAATCCGGGCGGCGTGTCGTCCTCGATAACGTAGGTCCAGGTGGAGCAAGGGCTGGCGGGAACCGGATTCGCTCCTCCCCGTTCCAATCCAGAACCGAGCACGGCTTCGCAATCGGCCAGGCAATCCGTTTCCAGCGAACTCATCGACTGCTCGAAGGCATCGGCGAGGATACTGGCATATTCGCGGCCGGGATCCTTGGACCCGTACCGGACGAGGCTTATGCCTTCCCTGACGTCTTCCGCGAGCGCGAGATGATCCGCCCACGCGGAGTCGAGCCGCGAGAGGAAGGCCTGGACCAAGGCCGGTCTCGCCGCGGCTATCCTCTCCGCCGCGTCGCTGGCCTCTCCCTCCAGCCGGCCGGAAGGTGTTGCGATGGATGGCAAGGCAGTCTCGATGCTTTCAGGTAGGCGTCCGTAGATCAGCGCATCGTCGCGGATTTGGCGTACGTAGCGTCGGTCCAACTCGACTATCAGCGAAAATTTCCTGAGGGCGAGCCTTATCCTCGAGTTCTGCCCTTCGATGATCCTCTGCGCCCTGGCTATCTCACGGGCTACCTTCACGTCGAGTATTTCGCCATCGGGAGCCCCGTCCGGAGGAAGCGCTTGGTACGCCTTGGGGAGAAGCTCACGGACACCGTAACGCTCAATCATCCCGTCCTCGAGGCTGAGGAAAAAGCGCGTGGAGCCCGGATCGCCTTGCCGGGCCGCGCGACCGCGAAGCTGGTCGTCAATCCTCCTCGATTCGTGCCTGCCCGTGCCGATGACGCACAGTCCTCCCGCATCGCGTACAGCCGGGTCTTCGTCGAGCCTGATGTCGGTGCCGCGACCCGCCATGTTCGTCGATATTGTTACGGCGCTTTTCCGGCCGGCTGCCGCGACGAGGCGGGCCTCGTCGGCATCGTGCTTGGCATTGAGGAGGACGCAATCGATTCCCGCGGCTAGAAGCGCCCCCGCGAGCTCCTCGGAGTCGCGTATGGATGCCGTCCCGACAAGCGTCGGCCTGCCCGACGCGCGGAGCCGCCCTATTTCGTCGACCACGGCCTTCAGCCTGGCGCCCCGGGTCCAGAACACCGCATCGGGCTCGTCGCGCCGCCGTGAGGGGATGGCCGGCGGAATGACAAGCGTCCCGATTCCGTACGCGGAGGAGAATTCCGGGGCGGCGGGCGTCGCTGTAGCCGTCATCGCCGCCAGCCTCCGGTAGAGTCCCATCAGGTGCTGGACCGTGATCGAGCCGAATAGCCGCCCTTCGGGGCCTATCTCCAAGCCTTCCTTGGCCTCTAGCGCCGCGTGGATCCCCCAGGGCCATTGCCGACTCTCGGCGACCCGCCCGGTGAAGCCGTCGACGAAGACCGCCTTCCCGCCCTTCACGATATAGTCGACGTCCCGCTCGAGGAGCCGATGAGCATGGAGGGCCGCGTGCACGCGGGCGAAGTGCGGCGCGGCCTCGGCCTCGTGCATGCCTCCCGATGAAAACGCCGCCTCGACGGCATCCTGTCCGGACAGGGTCAGCGACACCTTGCGACCTTCGGGATCGACAGTGAAATCGAGTCCTTCGGAAAGGCTTCCAACAAGCCGGTCGGCTGCCATAGCTTCCTCCCGGGCCACTTCTTCGCCATCCCTTCCCGCGATGACCAAGGGGATGCGGGCTTCGTCGACGAGGATAAAATCCGCCTCGTCGACTATCGCCGAATAGAACCCGCGCTGCACAAGGTCGAGCGGCGCGCGCGCGAGCCCGTCGCGGAGATAATCGAAGCCGAGTTCCCGCGCGGTGAGGTAGAGGATGTCGGCGCGATACGCCGAGTGCCGCACAGCCGTACCGTCCTCGGACGAGATGGATGCGCAGCCCAGGCCGAGCGCCTCGAATATAGGTCCCATCCACCCGGCGTCCCTGCGCGCCAGGTAATCATTGGCGGTGATGACATGCAGGAAACCGTCCCGGAAAGCGCAATACGGGGCAGCGAGGGCGGCTGCCAGGGTCTTGCCCTCTCCGGTCTGGAGTTGGACGACCTTGCCGCGGCACAGGGCGATCGCCGCGGCGAGCTGTTCGAGGTACGGTTCGATGCCGAGCGTCCTGCGGCAGGCTTCGGCCGCGAACGCGATGCTTTCCGCCATCGCACGCTCCAGGACAGCGCCGTCAGCCTGGGCCGTGACCGATGCCCGCAAGGTGCGGGCGCGCGATGCGAGTTCCGAGCCGTTGAGCGTGTGGAGATTCAGCGATTGGATGGCGTGGGCAATCGCGAGATATGGACGCAGCTCTGTCTCTATCGGGGTGCCTGTAAAGCGCTTGAACCCGTATACTATGGAATCCTTGAGGGTATCGTATGAGATCATCGTTTTTTCCTTCCTTGGCCGGCTTTTCTGGCGGCCTGTCCCGGTCTCCGTGCTTTACGCGAGGGACGGGGGGGCGCGGGCGGAAGGAGTGGAAGGCGTCGGGGTAGCGGACGACGGGAGAAGTCGGATCGAGGTCGATCCCACGGTCACGACGAGCATAACGACGAACGGCATCGGGAAGACCGCGTCGATGCCTGGACCGCTCAAGACCAGCATTATCATCAATAGGCCCGTCAACAAGGCGCAAGCGAGGTATTTGGTAGCGGGCTTTTCGTCGGACCTCACTTCAAACATACAGAAAAGATATGCGTCCGGTCGTGTAAAGGCAAGCTCAACCCGGTTTCCCAAGCTTGTGCTATACTGCTACACTCATTCCGTTCCTAAACAGGAGTTTTCATGATAGACGCCCGGCTCGAGAGGCTCGCGAGGATACTCGTCAATTACTCGGTTGAGGTGAAGCCCGGCGACAACGTGCTCGTGCAGGACACCGGCATCGAAACCGGGTTCGACAAGGCTCTGGTCAAGGCCATCCATGAGGCCGGCGGCCGCGCCTTCGTCACGCTGCGCGACAAATCGCTCGACCGGGCCCTGCTCAAGGACGCTCCGGCGGAGCAGGTGGAGTTGCAGGCCCGCTTCGAGCAGGAGCGGATGAAGGAGATGGACTGCTTCATCGGCTTCAACGCGTGGCGCAACCTGTCATCGTGGTCGGATCTTTCCGGCCGCGAGCTCGAGCTCTACAACACGAACATCTTCAAGAAGGTGCACATCGAGACGCGCCTGCCGGGAACCAGGTGGGTGGCACTCCGCTTCCCCAGTCCCGCGATGGCCCAGATGGCCGCGATGAGCGAGGAAGCCTTCGAGGACTTCTTCTTCGACGTCTGCACGATGGACTACTCGCGCATGTCCAAGGCGATGGACCCCCTCGTCGAGATCATGGCAAGGACTGACAAGGTCCGCATCGTCGGCCCCGGCACCGACCTCTCGTTCTCGATCAAGGGACTTCCGCCTGTCAAGTGCGACGGCAAGATGAACATACCCGACGGGGAGGTGTACACCGCCCCCGTCCGCGACTCGGTCAACGGCACCATCTCGTACAACACGCAATCCGAGCACGAAGGCTTCACCTACGAGGACATCCGCTTCGAGTTCAAGGACGGGAAGATAATTAAGGCGAGTTGCAACGACGATTCGCGCATCAAGCGCGTTCTCGACGTCGACGAAGGCGCGCGATATGTCGGCGAGTTCGCGTTCGGCGTCAACCCGTTCATCACGCGGGCGATGAAGGAGACGCTATTCGACGAGAAAATCTCCGGCTCGATCCACTTCACGCCGGGCAACAGTTACGACGACTGCTTCAACGGCAACCGCTCGTCGCTCCACTGGGATCTTGTGCTGATCCAGACGCCGGCGTTCGGCGGTGGCGAGATATGGCTCGACGGCACGCTTGTCCGCAAGGACGGCTTGTTCGTCGTGCCGGAACTCGAGGGGCTCAATCCGGCGAACCTCGTATAGGACCGGGAAGATTCGGTCTGATGCACTACGATGCCATGAGGAAGGATCGAAATACCTTGGATACAAAGCAGACCGCGCGATTTGGTTTCCTCACCGCTACGATGATCGCAGTGATGGTCGCCGCCGTCCTTGCCGGTTGCGCCAGCTACGGGAAACTTCGCGGCTACCAAAGCCGGTATGCCGATAGCGGCGAGTTCTTCGCCAGCCGCGCCGTGCCGTCGTTCCCGTCGGGCAATCCTGCTCTGTACATGGACGGTAACGCGTGGGCGAACAGGATAGTGGACCTGATAGCCGGCGCGGAAGACTACATCATGATTTCGTCGTTCCTGGTCACGCTGTATCCGAGGCAGGAAGAGATATTCGATGCCCTTGCGGCCAGGATGGCCGATGGAATCAGGGTGTATATGATAGTGGATTCGGCGTCGTATTACCGGACCTACGCCATGGATCCCCGCCCGGTCCCGGCGGTCGTGCCGCTGGCCAGGGCGCGCGGTATTCCGGTAATCGAATACAACCCGATCCGGGGCGCCCGCATATTCACCCTGTTCGGGCTTTTCAACCGCGATCACAGGAAATACTGGGTGGTTGACGGCAGGGTCGTGTCCGTCGGCGGCCAGAACATCGATTATGATTCCCTGCGCGATCCCGGGGACGGCGGGTGCGTCGACGCGATGATGGAGTTTGAATCGGCCGGCATGGCGGAATTCCTCAGGGATTCCTTCATCCATACCTGGAACTCCTACTCCCTCGACCGACTCGATCCAGCCGACTTCCCGGTGAGGGAAGGCGGGCCCCAGGATTTCTCCGTGCTGGTATTCGACCAGGGACTCGGCGACCAGGGGCAGGTCACCGACATGTTCGACGGCTTCTTCGCTTTTGCCAGGGAAGAACTCTGGCTCGTGCAGTGTTACACGTACCTGACACCGTCGTTGATCGACAAGGTGCGTTTTGCAGTCGACAGGGGCGTCAAGGTCAATTTCATCCTGTCGGCCAGCCATGTAACCATCAGGGCGCTGCAGGGATCGCATTATGGAATGCTCGACCTGATGGACGCGGGGGCTACGGTATATCTGTACGAGTCGCCGAGCGGTTCTCTGTTGCACTACAAGATGATACTGGCCGATCGTGCATGGGCGGCGGTCGGCTCGACCAACTACAATTTGCGTTCGCAGACCACGTCGAGGGAACTGTCGGTGCTGGTGCGCGATCACGAGTCTGTGGGAATGGTGATTTCAACACTGGACGGTATCCTGCAATTGTGCCGTCCCGTCACGCGGGACGAGGCGGCCGGATACCGACGGCTGCCATACTTCCTTCAAAATCTTCTCATGCAGTTCTGGGGGTGATCCGTGGCCGCTGGTAGAATCAATGAGGCTCCAGGCTCCATCCTGATGGCATTTTTACTTATTGTCGCCCTCTCGCCCGCCGTAGCGGGGCCGCGCCTGCCATGGATAGGGGGAATAGTCGCGTCGACCAGAGGCTTTTCCGCTGATTCGGCGTTCCTTCCCGGGGAGTATGTGGATCTCGGCGTGTTCCTGGATCCCTTCCAGTTGCCTGTCATGAATCCCTCCGCTTCCGTGCGCTGGGTCCTGCCGATGTTTCCCTTCGACCCCGGCCGATCCTTGTTGTCTCTGGGATTGGAACTGGATCTTGTGCTCATCCGGTCCCATCCCTTGAAGGGGCTTCTTGCGCAAGCCAGCGCCTTGGCTCCGTCGCTGGGGGTGGCTTGGCTGTGGAACCCGCGGCTCGGGCAATTCGAAGGCGGCATGCAGTTGACGGCGAATCTCCTGCGGCTGCGGACCGGCGATGCGCGTTACGCGTTCCTGTCGCCCGAATTGCTGCTCGACGGAGACTACGCGTTCGCCGGCTGGGGTCTGCATCTTTTCGATTTTTCGTATTTCATGTTCTAGGGGAGTCCCGTCCATGATGAAACGTGCGCCTGCTGCCGTCTTTTTGCTCTGCCTTCTCGTACCTTTGCCAACCTTCGCCGAACCCGACCTGGGCATCGCATTGGGGCCATGGTCATTCGCGGGCGGGGGACCGGGGCCCGGCACCTATGCGTACTCGGGCCTGGTCGTCGGCGGCAGCCGGCTGGAACTCGAAGCCTTGGGCATCGCGGAACTGACTCCGGCGCCAGGCGCGGCTGTCCTGGCCGGAGCCAGCATCGGCTTTTCCCTGAGCGGTCCGAGGATCCCGACGTACTTCAACGTGGTCGTCGACCTTGGCTACCTCCAGACAGTGGTCGAGGAAGGACAATTCCGCCTCGGCCCCTCATATCTTCTCCTCAGGCTGTCACCGTTGGTGATAGGGAATCCGTGGTATGGCCACCGGGAGCGAATATTCTCGCTGGGCGTCCTGTACGACATAGCCGCGGCGGAAGCTTCTATCGTCTGGAACGTGTTGATACTCCATTGGTATCCCTGGGGACCTACCCTCGCATCGGCGGTCGACAGCGAAATAAAGGTCGGGACGGAAAGATGACGCGCGTCTCCCGGCTTCTGGTGTCGCTGCTGGCCATCGCCGTGCTTGCCGGAGCTCCTGTATGGCCGCAGGACCTGCAGGATGCGCTGCTTCTCGCCTCGACTCCCATAGTGTATGGCGAAGAGGGCTTCCTCGCGCGGATTCAAGCGCGTACCGGCGGCTCGCGCGAACCGGTAGGCCTCGTCCTGTCGGGCGGTTCGGCGAGGGCGTTTGCCCATATCGGCGTCCTCAAACGTATGGAAGAAGCCGGTATAGTCCCCGATTTCATAGTGGCCAACTCGATGGGCTCGATAATCGGGCTCCTCTATGCCGCGGGTCTGTCCCCCGACCAGATGTACGGACTCGTGTCCGGTACGGAACTGAACGCGCTCTTCGAGCCAATATTCCCTGTTGCCGGCGGGATTATCGATCCGCGTCGTTTCAGCGACCTATTGCACCTGTATCTTGGCGATCTCCGGCTCGAGGACCTGCCGATCCCCATACTCGTGGCCTGCGAGGATCTCAGGAGCAAGCGGGAAATCCGATTGGCCGAAGGCGATTTCATCACGGTGATGGAGGCATCCTACGCCCTTCCGGTATTCTTCCCTCCTGTCGCGTACGGGAACCATCTGCTCATCGACGGCGGGATAACCAACCTTGTGCCGCTCGGCATAGCGATGGAGTATTCGGACGAAGTCATCGTATCGAGCACATTCTACGACGCGAAAGGCCTGAACCTGCGCAATCCGCTCATCGTGCTCAACACCTCGATCGATATCGGCAAGCGCAGGGCCGGCGTCGTCGACCTGCTCAAGCGACCAGAGGCTATCTGGATACGCTGCGACGTCGAATCGTTCTCGTTCATGGCCTTCGACCGGGTCGACGAACTCGTAGCCCTGGGATACGCGTCCGCGGATGCGGTATCGGGGAGGCTGGAGGCATTGGAGCACGGGGGCATCGATCCGGAGCTCGGAGTCGTGAGGAACGAATACGCGGCGGCGATAGCCAAGGCAAGGTCGGCATGGGCACCCTTTGAACGCGCACCGTCGAAAAGGCCTTTGCTATCCCTGACAGGCAGGGTCCGTTCGACCGCTTTCCCCGGAGACGCGTACTACCTCAAGGATACGATCTTCATGGGCGGAAGCCTTGGTTTCCGTTGGGGCCCGCTCGAGTTGGCCCTCGATGGCGGCGCCGACTGGTTCGCGTACGCCGATGGCAGCTTGCTTCCTTCGGCGGCTGCCTCCGGGACGCTCGACATCCTGCCTTGGCTCAGGATCGCCATTTTTGCAGGCGCGGATTGGCCCGATGGATCCGGTGGGGATTGGGCCGAAGGACCCGGCGGGGAATTGCCGATCTTCTACCAAACGAGCGCCGTGACGGCAGCGTTCCCGTGGGACGAAGGCAGGCTGGAACTGTCTTCCAGGCTCGAACAGGACAGGCTCGGCTTGGACGATGAGTATCTACTGGTCTCGAGCGGGTTCAAGCTTTTCCTGGGAGTTGACAGGAGGGCGGGTGGGGTAACGCTTGGCGCGGGGCATCAGTACGATGCGCGCCTGGATGAACAGCTCGCCTGCGCCGACGCCTCGCTGTCGCTGTTTCCTCTTCCTTTTCTGTCTTCCCTGGCCTTGCGCGCCCGGGGGATGGCCCGCATTTCAATGGATCCTGCGGGCGTAGCTCCTTATTTTTTCTCCGACCCAGTAGGGGTCGCCGATGCCTCGCTGGTGGACGCCGTGGGCAGGGCCTTGTACGGCGCGACACTCTCCGTCGGATGGGAACCTGCCGGCGCGTCGCTTTCTTTTGCCGAACTCCTCGTCATGCGCAATATCTCCCTGGCATTGTACAGTGATGCCGTCTGGGCCGTCGGCTCGGCGCAAGCGGCCTCCATTGTGTTCGGCGCGCGCCTTGGTTGCGAGGCGGCGCTCATAGGCTTGAAGTCTTCACGCTTCCTGTTCGAGGTGGGGATGGATGCGCGGAGCTCTGCATTCATAGCCAGGCTGTTCCTGCTGTCTGGATCGCGCGCTAAATTGTAAAAATACCGTAAGGAAAGGCTTGAAAAGTATACCTCTGGCAGGATAACGAGTATTATTTTT
>CAZKJA010000036.1:4952-16848 GCA_964552925.1 uncultured Treponemataceae bacterium | reverse complement strand
CGATGTTCCAGATGGCGGCAAAATCCCATCCGGTAAACGTACCCTGCAGTTTCATATTGGCTGTCGTTTTCGCCGTTCCATGAGCCTCGTTCGCCGCGGTCATGCCGGTCATGGTCGTATCATAGAAACAATTAGTTACCGCCAGCATGGTTCCAACCGTAGATCCTTGCAGTCCACCTTTATAAGTGGAACTTGTTGCAATCGCTCCGGTAGCGTAGCAATTTGTCAATGCAATGCCATTTGTACCGTTACCGGTATACAAATAGCCTATAAGCCCACCTGTAGTGCCAGCTGTACTACTGACGGATCCCGTAGCGAAGCAGTTGGTCAAACCACTGGCGGCTACACCGTACCAAATATCCATATACCCAATAAGGCCACCCGTCATTCCATTGCCTGCAACAGAACCAGTGGCATAGCAATTATTGAGTGGGCTCTAATTTGCGTTGAAGCCCACCAGTCCACCAACATAGTTTGAAATAGTGCCTTGAACTGTTCCCGTCGCTTTACCAGTATTGATTAGTCCAAAATAGTTTGAACCTACGAGTCCGCCAACGCGATTGCCGGATCTTTGAGTGACCGCAACGGATGCATTGCAATTGGTTATTGTATTATCATTTTGAAGCCAACCAAACCACCAGTCGCGTATGCCCCACTACTAACCGTGCCGCTGGTAACAGAGCAGTTGTTTACGGATTTTGTTGCCCCATTGGATTCGCCTACCTGTCCAGCAGTTCGCATGTTCCCAGTCACATTGACCGATGTAAGCGTCAAGTCTTTGATATCACCGTTGGTCGACCCGAAGAAACCTTTATAGTCTACGGTCGGATCGTTGATAAAAAGATTGCTTATCGTCTTGTTGTTACCATCGAAGGTACCGGTAAATTTGATGGCTGCATTACCGATCGGCACCCAACCGATTCCGGTATTGATGCTCGCAAGGTCAATATCCGCCATCAATTCATAGGCTTTGGCATTGGCGCCGACTATTGCTCCATTCACATTGTTTCTCATGGCAACCAGTTGGGTCAGGGTATGGATCTCAAACGGATCGGCAACGGTACCCGCATGGGCGAGTACTGTCAGGGTAAAATCCCTCGTGTCCGATGCCACGCCGTTGCTGATGGTAGCCCTGAGCGTCATCGATGAATTGCCCAAGGGATAAACCGGCCTTGTACTAGTTCCAGCCGTTCCGGCAACGACTATATTGCCACCAGTATCCGGCGTTTCCGTCCAGGCAATTGTCGATCCATTCGATCCAGAGATTGGCCTCAGCACCACGGTGGCCGTGTACACCGTGCCCTGCGCATACGGAGTCGTGGTCGGACTCCATGCAAGGCTTGTTATGGAATACATCGCGGCTCCGTGGATCAAGGCGCCGACCAGTTGATTCGTTACGCCGGTATCGTATTGCGGTATGGACTTTGACTACCGTATAATCTTGCACTACACGATCGGGAGGTAAAACATGATTGGCATTTTGAGGGTAATCCTGCTTGTCTTCGTGGTAGCCGGTTCTGCCGGAGCCGAACCAGCCTTGGAACCTGGCGCCATGGTTGCGGCCCAGTTCAAGGATGGCAATTGGTATAAAGGCGAAATTGACAGTGTCGATGGCGATACGTTTGTCGTCAACTCGGTCGACGGGCGGCAAGCATACCTCAAGAAGGACAAGATCAAGGTCCTCGATCCAGCCATCCAGCTCAAGACAGGCCAACCGGTCGCGGCGCTGTATGGCTCGGAGCGTTTCTATGCTGGGTCCATCCAGAAACTCGAAGCCGGCGGAGCCGTCATCAAGTGGCAGGACGGCACCGCCCCTTCCTTCGTCAAGAGCGTCAACATCATAATCGTCGCCGGTGGATACGAGTACAAGGCGGCACCGAAGGAAGATCCGCGCGACCTGTTCTCCATGACCGTCAACGGCACGCAGTATTCGGTCAACCGCAAGAATGGCCGGGTCTACGAGAAGGGCGGCTGGGTAGGCGACTACGATTTTGCCAAGGGAAGCCTCGCGGCGTTTTCGAGCTACAACGCGAACGCCACAATCGACGACTCCGGGTCGATCAACCTTTGGCGCAAAGGTACCTGGTACTCCGGTTCGCTGCAGAAGGATGGCTACCTCTACCTGAGCCAGAAAACCCTCGTACGCTTGAACGACAAGGACGACAACGGGAACGCCCTCGGCTGGACCGAGAAGAAAGCGCTTGCCTTGGTAATTCTTGTATACGCGTTGCGTTAGCGGGTTGGGACGCTAGGTGGCCGGGGTTCCGACTCCGGCCGGGTGCCCCACTATCCGCCCGATCCTCTCTTTGCCCTCCGCGATAGTCCAGCCGTCGCGCGCGTTGAAGTAGAGGTACCATAGACCGTCAGCCTCGCGGAAGCGGCAATCGCAGGCGTACACGTGGGAACCAGTCCAGCCGGTTCCGGGCGCGACAAGCGGAGTTTCCCTCGCCGGACGCCACGAGCGGCCGTCCTCCGAGCGCAGTACGAAGATGGCCGAACGGGAGCGACCGCCCGGGTCGCTGTATATCTTGTTCTGCAGGCCTATCCAGCCGTCGTCCATCCGGACCACCTTGATCGATCCCGCGCCCAGCACGCCAGGCGTCGCGTCGCCGGAGGGGACGATAATCGGCGAGCGGTCCGGAACGAACGGCCCGGCGGGAGAGAATCCCTCCGCCAGCGCGATGTAACGAGGCTCGTTGAAACCGCAGTCGTCTATCCACGACAGCGAGGCGGAAAAGTACAGCCGCCATCGTGGTTCGTCCCCGGGCTGCCCGCCCGAGCCGGATTCGACGACGCAGGGATTGGATACCGCTTCGCCGAGCTCCGGATCGCGCATCCACTCCAGGCTGGGCGTGATGAGCGCCCCGGGCTTGGACCAACGCGACAGGTCGGCGCTGGTCGATAGCGAGACTGTCGATTTCCAGCGCGCCCTGATAGGCAATGCGGTCATAGGCAAGGCGAACGGCCTGTACTTCTCGTAATACAGGAAGAAGGCGCCGTCGAAGCGTCTGACGAAAGGTCGCATCGCGTGCCAGAGCACGATGCCCAGGTCGCGCCAGGCCATGCCGTCGGCCGAGACGTATCTATGGATTCCCCATGCGGAGTGCGCGAACAGTTCCCAGCCGCCGGATGGGCTTTCCTCGGGAAACAGGTAACTGGGGTCGGCGACCACCGGCGAGAGGCGCGGCGGTTCGATCAGCGGCTTGCCGGGCGCGGACCATTCGATGTCAAGGAAATCGGCTGTCTTCATGCACGCAGTATACCTCAACGCACCGGAAGGAAGCATGATAGTATCGTTGCCATGCCGCACACCCTACGCTCGCGAATAGCGGGCATACCGCATGACACAATCGTCTTCGTTCCAGTGATCGCCATCGCCGTCGCGGTTGAACGTGCGGGTACATTGACAATTTACACTCACGCTATATAGTGTCAGCTTCATACGGCGTTGCCGTACTGCGCGGCGGAAGCCCCGCACGAAGATCCCTGGTAAAAAGTGGAGGGTTATCACCCATGTCGATGTCCAGTTCACGCAAGATCCTTGCGATCGCGCTAGCCGTGCTCGCGATCGGGGTGACGGGCGCCTTCGGCGCAGGCGGAACTATCACGATCGCGCTTACCGCCGATCCGGTTACCGCTGACGTGCAGAAGACCACTGATTCCTATTGCATCCCGCTCAACATTTTCGACAGGCTCGTCGAAGCCAAGACCGTCCGACCCGGCGAATCCCAGCTGGTTCCCGGCCTGGCCGAGAAGTGGGACGTCTCTTCGGACGGCCTCACCTATACTTTCCACCTCCGCGCCAACGTCAAGTTCCATAACGGGCAGACGCTCAAGGCCGACGACGTCTTCTTTACCTTCGACAGGATGCTCGACCCGGCCACCAAGGCGCTCAATACCGATTTCCTCGATATGATCGCCGGCGCCGGCGACAGGCTCGAAGGCAAGGCGAAGACAGTCAGCGGCCTGAAGGTCGTCGACGACAAGACTATCCAGATCACCCTGTCGAAGCCCTTCGCGCCCTTCCTCGCCAACCTCGCGACCCCGGCCGGCTCGATCTACAACCGGAAGGCAACAATTGCCGCCGGAGACGCCTTCGGCCTCGACCCCAGGAAAACCGTCGGCACCGGCGCGTTCATGCTGTCGTCGTGGGTTGTGAACGACAGCGTCTCCCTCAAGGCGAACGCAAAGTGGTACGGCGGCGCGCCGACGATCGCCGGCATCACGATCAAGGTGATCCCGGACGCCAATACACAGAGGCTGATGTTCGAGACCGGTACGCTCGACATCCTCGACCTTGACAACGCCCGCTCCCAGATACCGTATTTCTCCGAGAGCGCCAAGTGGAAGGGCCAGATCGTGTCCGGTCCGCGCGTGGGCATCTATTATTACGCAATCAACCAGTCGATCAAGCCGCTCGACGATGTGCGCGTCAGGAAAGCGGTCCAGATGGCGATTGACCGCCAGCAGCTTCTCGACAAGCTGTACTACGGAAAGGGCAAGCTCGAGAACGGAATAATGCCCAACGGCCTCCTGGGCCACAATCCCGCGTTGCCGGCCATCCCGTATGACCCGGCCAAGGCGAAGTCCCTGCTCGCGGAGGCCGGCTTCGCGGACGGCTTCGACATGGACCTCACCCAGACCACCGACAGCCCAAGCTCGCTCAAGCTCAACGAGGCGATCCAGTCAATGCTCGGCAAGGTCGGCATCAGAGCCAAGATAGTCCAGATGGATTCGGCGGCCTATTTCGCCACGCGCAGGGAGGGCAAGCTTCCGTCGTACAACCAGAGCTGGTCGGCCGACTACAACGATCCCGACAACTTCGTGTACACCTTCTTCTCGGAGAAGAACACTGTCGTCCGATCGTTCAACTACGGCAATTCCGCGGTCTTCGGGCAATTGGAGCAGGCTCGCGTGATGACCGACCAGGTCAAGCGCGTCAAGCTGTATCAGGAAATCGAGAAGACGATAGCCCAGACCGACGCGGCCTGGATCCCCCTCTTCTCCCTCGACCACCTCTTCGTCGTGCAGGCGAGCGTGAAGGGCCTCAAGGTGTCGTGGAACGGCTGGAGCGACATGCCGTACTACGGGGTCACCAAGACCAAATAGCCGTGCAAACCGGGAAAGCGGTTGCCGCCCGTTCGAGCGGCAATCGCTTTCCTATGTACTACGATTTGAATCTGAAGGGGCCGGGGGGCATCGGTTGAAACGCTACGTGCTCAAGAAAGTCCTCATGATGCTTCCCTTGATGGTCGGCATGATGTTCGTGTCTTTCATCCTGCTCAACGTCGTACCCGGCGATCCAATCACCCTGATGATGAAGGAACATATCAGCCCCGACGTTGTGGACCGCGTAAGGGCGCAGATGCACCTCGACGACCCCGTCATTATGCGGTTCTTCCGATTCCTGTGGGGAGCCCTGCGCGGCGACTTCGGTACCTCGTACAAGCTCAACCGCCCTGTCTCCTACCTTCTCGCTACCGCCTTCCCCAATACCCTGAAGCTCGCGCTCGCGGCTGCCTTTGTTTCCTGGGTGATAGGGATACCCGCGGGTATTCTTTCGGCGGTCAGGCGCTACTCGTTCCTGGACAACTTCTTCATGGGATTTTCTGTGCTCGGGGTCTCCATGCCCATATTCTGGACCGGGCTCATATTCCAGTACGTGTTTGCGCTCAAGCTGGGATGGTTGCCCGTCGCGGGGTTCGATGATCTTTCATACCTGATCATGCCCGCCATCGTGCTCGGCTGGAGTTCCGCCGGCACGATAGCGCGCCTGACCAGGTCGAGCCTGCTCGAGGTGATGCGCAACGACTACATCCGCACAGCCAGGGCCAAAGGCCTGCGGGAACTCCAGGTGATACTGGGCCACGCGCTCAAGAACTCGATGCTGCCGGTGGTGACGATGATGGCCATACAGGTCGCCAGTCTGCTCTCGGGCGCGGTCGTCACGGAGAGCGTCTTCGGGATTCCCGGCATAGGACGCGTAGCCGTAAACGCGATACAGAGCAGGGACATGCCGCTGCTCCAGGGCGCCGTCGTCCTGACCACCTTCCTGGTGATCGTGGGCAACCTGGTAGCGGATATCGCCTATGCGTATCTCGATCCTCGAATAAAGTACAAGTAGGCGGAGCGGGCAATGGATACCATACAGACCAGGACAGCGACGGCCAAGGCTCCCGCTCCCACCTTCTGGAGGGATGTGGCCGAATCCTTCTCCCGGAACAGGATGGCGGTCATTGGCGGGGCGGTCGTCATTTTGATAATACTCTCGGCCGTGTTCGCCCCCTTGGTATCGCCGCACGATCCCTACGCGGTCGACCTGGACAAACAGTTCATCGAACCAGGGCGCGAATACCCCATAGGCACCGACATGTACGGCAGGGACGTGCTTTCGCGCATCATCTACGGCGCCAGGATATCGCTGCTCGTAGGGCTCGTGCCGACGATCGTATCCATGGCCATAGGGATAGTACTCGGAATCATCGCCGGATATTATGGCGGCAAGATCGATTTTCTCCTCATGATGCTCGCCGACATGGTGCTCGCGTTTCCTTCGCTGCTTCTGGCGATGGTGGTGATGTATACTCTCGGGGCTAGCCTCCTCAACATATTCATAGCGCTGAGCCTGGTGAGGTGGGCCAGCACTGCCAGGGTCGTGCGGGCGCAGACGATGGCGCTGAAGCACAAGGAATTCGTCGAGGCCTCACGGGCGATCGGGACGCACGACGTAGTCATCATGGCCACGCATATCTTCCCGAATTGCATACCGCAATTGCTGGTGCTCTTTACCCTGAACATTCCCGACGCCATCCTGTCGGAAGCGAGCCTGAGCTTCCTCGGGGTAGGGGCGCAACCTCCCGCCTCGAGTTGGGGCCTCATGGTCTCCAACGGCAGGGAATTCCTGTTCAACGCGCCATGGGTCGCGATAGCGCCGGGCATAGCGATACTCGTGTGCGTGCTCGCGTTCAACTTCCTGGGCGACGGCCTTCGCGACGCTCTCGACCCCTATCTGAAGACGTGAAGGAAAGCCCGATGGATCACGGAGCGCTGCTCGACATCACCAATCTGAGGACCGTATTTCATTCGCGCAGGGGCGACGTCCCCGCGGTGGACGGCATCGACCTCAGCGTGGGCGCCGCGGAGATCGTCGGCCTGGTAGGGGAATCCGGCAGCGGAAAGAGCGTCACCTCGCTGTCGGTCATGCGCCTGGTCGTCAAGCCTGGCCGGATAGCCTCCGGCAGCATCATGTTCGGCGGCAGGGACCTGGCGACGGTTTCCGGGGCCGAGATGCGGGCCGTTCGGGGCAAGGACATATCGATGATATTCCAGGAGCCTATGACCTCTCTCAATCCCGTGTACCAGGTCGGCCCCCAGGTGTCGGAAGCCCTGCTGGTCCACGGGAACGCGTCGACCCGCGCCGAGGCCCGCGCCAGGGTTGTCGCGATGTTCAGGCTCGTCGGCATCCCCGAGCCGGAATCGCGGTACAACGTATACCCGCACCAGCTCTCCGGCGGCCTCCGTCAACGCGTGATGATAGCGATGGCCCTCGTGTGCAAGCCAAGGCTTATAATCGCCGACGAGCCGACGACAGCGCTGGACGTGACAATAGAGGCGCAGATCCTCAAGCTTATGAAGGACCTGCGCAAGGAAGTCGACACGGCGATACTGCTTATATCGCACAACCTCGGCGTGATAGCCGAGGTCTGCGACAGGGTGTACGTGATGTACGCGGGCAGGATCATGGAGCAGGCCGATGTCTACGAACTGTTCGACAATCCGCTCCATCCCTATACCGTGGGGCTCCTGAAGTCGATGCCGCGCAGGGACGTCGATAACGCCGGGGAACGGCTCTACAGCATTCCGGGAAACGTGCCCAACGTGATGGAACTCCCAAGGGGCTGCAGGTTCGCGCCCCGTTGCGGGGAATGTTTCGAACCGTGCCTCGAGAAAGAGCCCGCTTTGCTCAGGGCAGGGCCGGCGCACGAGGTGCGGTGCTGGAAATACGCACAGGCAGGAGTCAACGCATGATGAATCCGGTACTGCTCGAAGCGGTCGGCCTCGTCAAGCATTTTCCAGTCGAGAAAGGCGTGTTCGGCGCCAGCAGCTCGGTCGTCCACGCTGTCGACAACGTGAGCCTCAGGATACGCGACAGGGAGACCCTTGCGTGCGTAGGCGAATCGGGCTGCGGCAAGAGCACCTTGGGACGCCTCCTCATCCGGCTCGTAGAGCCGACGTCCGGCTCGGTGAGCTTTGACGGTCAGGACATCCTCGCTCTCGGCGCCAACGCCTTGCGCAAGCGCAAGCGCGACATGCAGATAATCTTCCAGGATCCCTACGCGTCGCTCGATCCCAGGATGAAAATAGGGGATATCGTCGGCGAGCCGCTGCAAACGCACGGCATCGCGCGCGGCAAGGAGAAGCGGGAGGCGGTCTCCGAACTGCTGTCTATGGTGGGACTGGAGCCTTCGTTCGCGGCCAGGTATCCACACATGTTCTCGGGCGGCCAGCGCCAGAGGATAGGCATAGCCCGGGCCCTCGCGCTCAACCCGAGGTTCATAGTCTGCGACGAGCCCGTATCTGCGCTCGACGTGTCGATACAGTCGCAGGTCATCAACCTCCTTCGGGATCTGCAGGAAAGCAAGCGCCTGACGTACTTCTTCATATCGCACGACCTGAACGTTGTACGCCACATTTCCGATTCCGTCTGCGTGATGTTCCTGGGGGTGATGGTGGAGTACGGGCCGACGCGCGAGGTATACGCTCATCCGCGGCATCCGTACACTATGTTCCTCATCTCGGCGTCTCCCGTGCCGGATCCGCACGCCAGATTGCTCGAAAAGCCTGTATTGCAGGGCGAGATTCCCAGCCCGGTGACGCCGCCGTCGGGTTGCAGGTTCAGGACAAGGTGTCCGTATGCCAAACTCGTGTGCGCCGAGGTCGAGCCGCTCCTGGTCGAATTGGAGGGCCGCAAGGTGGCTTGCCACTTTCCGTTGGATTGATATATCAGCTTGGTTGATACCAATACATTAATGTAATAGTAATGTTAATTCTTCGCCATACTCTTGAAATCCTTGTCGTCAGAGGTGTACTATACGAATACTCCGCAGGCGGCAACGCGCCAAACCCCGGAAATCTCTGACCATCGGTCCCCGGCGAGGTTATTCAAATGGTTTCCCTAGGTATCAATATCGGCTCTTCAAGTTTAAAAATGGTGCTCGTCGACGGCAACGACGTCCTTTGGTCGGCGCTGACTCCCCACGAAGGCGACTTTAATGCGGCCGTCCGCAAGCTGATGTCCGAACGGGACATACCGGTCGGCACGAAGGTCCTTGTCACCGGCAACGAGGGTCGGTACCTGTTCAACGCCGCCGGTACCCTCGAGCCTCTCTGCGTCGAGGCCGCGCTCAAGGCGACGGGCATCCATGCGGACGCCGTCGCGAGCATGGGAGGCGAGGATCTCGTCGTCTACTCCCTCGACGGCGACGGCAAGATCATAAACAACTTCTCCGGCAACAAATGCGCCTCGGGCACGGGCGAGTTCCTCAAGCAACAGCTCGGGCGCATGGACATGAGCCTCGATGACATCGAGCGGGTTCCCGACACTGCTACGGTGCTGTCGCTGTCGACGCGCTGCTCGGTGTTCATGAAGAGCGACTGCACGCATCGCCTGAACAAGCGCGAGGCTACAAAGGACGACATCGTCCTGTCGCTTTCGAACGTGATGGCCGGCAAGGTGGTGGATTTCCTGAAGCGAGCCAAGGTGACGAAGGGCCGCGTGGCGCTCACCGGAGGCATGACGCTCAACAGGCACATCGTGCGGTTCATCCGGGAACAAGCCCCCGGCATCGAGTTCATGGTGCCGGCGACGGCCTCGGTCTTCGAGGCGTACGGCGCGGCAGTGCTCGCACAAGAGGCCGGTTCGGCGCTCCCGACGGCCGAGAACCTTCTCAAGCCCAACGTTGTACGCTTCGACACGCTGCCCGACCTCAAGAAATGGCGCGACAAGGTGCGCGTCTTCGAGAGCAAGGAAGGCAAGGTCGTCGCCGGCAGGAAGTATATCCTCGGCGTCGACGGCGGCTCGACGACGACCAAGGTATGCCTCCTCGATTCCGAGACCGACGAAGTTGTCGCGAGCCACTACGGCAGGACGCACGGCGACCCCGTCAAGGCGCTCAAGGAGTGCCTGGTCGCCGTGCGGGCCAAGATCGCCTCCGACACCGGCGGCGGTACCGTGGACATCGAACTGACGGCGACGACGGGTTCGTCCCGCGAGATCCTCGGCGTCTTCCTCGAGACGCCCGGCGTATACAACGAGATAATAGCGCACTCGGTGGGCACCGCGTACTTCGATCCCGGCGTCGAGACAATCTTCGAGATAGGCGGCCAGGACGCCAAGTACGTGCTCCTCAAGAACGGCGTCCCGATAGACTACGCAATGAACGAGGCGTGTTCGGCGGGTTCCTCGAGGAGTCGTCCTCGGGCGACCTGTCGATACACAGCGCCAAGGACATAGCCCCGATCGCTCTGGCCGCGGACGCTCCCTTGAAGTTCGGCGAGCACTGCTCGGCCTTCATCAATTCCGACATCCGCAAGGCGGTCCAGCAAGGCGCCACGCGCGAGAACATCACCGCGGGAATCATCACGTCGATAGTCGCCAACTACCTGAACCGCGTGGTCGGGAACCGTACGATAGGCGGTAAAATCTTCCTGCAGGGAGGCGTCGCCAAGAACGAGGCTGTGCCCCTGGCGTTCGCGATGATGCTCGACAAGGAGATACTCGTACCGCCCTCGCCGGAGCTGATGGGCTGCTTCGGCGTAGCCCTGCTCGCCAAGAGGAAGCGCGCCGAGGGCCTCCTCGACAACGTGAGCGTCGACCTCGAGTCGGTCATCAACCGCGAGATAGGCTACGAGAGGGTCTTCACCTGCAAGGCCTGCGACAACCTCTGCCCCATTCAGGTGCTCAAGGTGAACGAGCACTCGTACATGTTCGGCGGGCGCTGCAACAAGTACACGAATACCCGCAAGTCGCGCAAGGACGTGCAGGTCTTCGACTACGTCGAAAAGCGCCAGCAGCTGCAGTTCGTGGACTACGCGCCGCCGGCGGACTCGTTGGTCGCCAAGCGCGACTTCACCGTCGGCATACCGCGCGCGTTCTCGACGCACAGCCTGTACCCCCTGTACTCGTGGTTTTTCCACGAGCTCGGCATCAAGACGGTGCTGTCCACCGAAGTCGCCCGCGAGGGCGTGGTCCGCGTCGAGAGCGCGTACTGCTTCCCCGCGGAGATAGCCCACGGCGCGGTGCAGGACTGCCTTGACAAGGGCGTCGACTACGTCCTTTTGACCCATTTCCGCGACATGCCCAGCTACGAGGACGACGTCCACGCGAACACCTGCCCGATCACGCAGGCGCTTCCCTATTACATCATCAAAGCCTTCCCCGAGGTCGACGAGAAACGATGGCTGCCGCTGGTTGTCAGCTTCAAGTTCGGCGAGAAGAAGGCCCTCGAGCACTTCACGACGATGACGGCGGGCCTGGGCATAGGCGAGGCGGAGACCAAGGCGGCCTTCGAGGTCGCGCAGGCCAAACAGCAGGCCTACTTCGACGCCGCCCACGCGCTCGGCAGGCAGGCTCTGGCGGATTCGCGCAAGGCCGAGAGGCCGGTGATCGCCGTCCTCGGCAGGCCGTACAACGCGTTCACCCCCGAGGCGAACATGGGCATCCCGCGCAAGTTCACGACGCGCGGCTACTCGGTGATACCCTTCGACATCCTCCCCCTTGAGGAAGAGAAGGGCATCTTCCCGAACATGTACTGGTATTACGGCCAGCAGGACATGCACGCGGCGTCGATACTGAAGGACGAGCCGAACGTCTACGTCACATGGATAAGCAACTTCA
>CAZKJA010000036.1:547-4942 GCA_964552925.1 uncultured Treponemataceae bacterium | reverse complement strand
AGCTGCGCGCCCGACTCGTTCATGCTCCACTACCTCAAGTGGATAATGGGACAGAAGCCCTTCCTCGTGCTCGAGCTCGATTCCCACTCCGCCGACGCGGGCATAGACACCCGCGTCGAGGCCTTCCTCGACATACTCGACGGCTACCGAGCCAAGAAGGCCGAGATAGAGGCCGAGCGCTACGACAACGGCTGGAAGTTCGAGTACGGCGGCGGCGAGGACCTCCGCGTCGTCAACAGGATATCGGGCGAGAAGGTCCCGGTGCGCAACAACAAGCGCGTCAAGCTGCTCCTGTCGAACATGGGCAACATATCCACCGAGTTCATGGCGGCGACGCTCAAGGGCGTCGGGCTCAACGCCGAGGCTCTCCCGGTCGCGACCAACAAGACCATCCAGATAGCGCGCTCGCACGCCTCCGGAAAGGAGTGCGTCCCCAGCCACCTGGTCCTGGGCAGCACGTTGCAGTTCATCGCGTCTGAAAAATACCGCAAGGACGAGCTGTACCTCCTCTTCGTGCCGATAACTACCGGACCGTGCCGGACCGGGCAATACTTCGTCTACTACCAGAACCTGTTCCGCGACATGAGGCTCGAGAACATCGTAGTGTTCACGCTGTCTGCCGACAATTCCTACACCGAGCTCGGCCCGAGCTTCGCCAAGGAAATGTGGAAGGGACTCGTCGTCACCGACTACATGAAGGACATCCAGACCGCGCTCAAGTCCACCGCCCTGCATCCTGTCCAGGCCAATGAAGCCTTTGAAAAATCCTGGAAAGGTATGATGTACACCGTCGAGACACATCCGGAGAAACTGTGGGACGAGCTCAGGCGCATCGCGGCGGACGTGAAGAAGATACCCCTCAAGCGAAAGCTTGCCGAATGCCCGAAGGTGCTCGTCGTCGGCGAGATATACGTCCGCCGCGACGATTTCGCCGTCGGCGAGCTTATCGACCTGATGAGCGACCGCGGCATAGCCGTCAAGGTCGCCGGCATCTCCGAGTGGATACACTACCTCGACTTCGTCCGGGAATACGCGCTCAAGAAGCTGATAAAGCTTCAGCCCGCGGCGACGCGGCTTGTATCCAAGCCGTCCCGCGACCTCGCGAAGCTGAGGATCGAGGAGTGGTGGAAGCATTCGGTCGAGAAGAAAGTGATCTCCATACTGGAGCCGACCGGGCTCATTCCCGAGACGCCCCACGACATGCACAAGATCATGGAGATAACCCAGGAGCACTTCGTCAACCTGGAACTCAACTCGGAGATCGCGGTGTCAACGGGCGTCGCGGCGACCGCGATGCAGATAGGCGGCTACTCGGGCATCGTCAACATATCGCCGTTCGCCTGCCTGATAGGACGCGTTATAGAAGGCCTGTTCGCGCCGTGGGCACGTGACCGCAACTATCCGACGATCTCGGTCGAAGTCGACGGCAACCAGCTGCCGCCGAATATCGTAAACAAGCTGAACATCTTCATGGTCAACGTCCTGCGCTTCAAGGGCGGCCGCGACCTGTCCAGCCTCGTCGAGCCGCCGGAAGGCAAGCTCGCCGCCGGGCTTATGCTGGAACATGGAATAGCTACCGCCTGCTCGTCGTGCGACGACACCGAGGAGTCGGCTTGCGGCGACTGCGGGGGATGCTGCGGACAGTAATCCGCCCCATTCCGCCCGGCATGCTGTATAATTGAACAATCGAGGAACGGGCAAATCCTAACGGGTTCCCGTTCCTCGTACTAACCCCTTTCCGGGAGGTTCAGCAATGCGTTTCCGCACGTGCATCTCATCGATGGCCTTGTTCGCCGCGTCTTCGGCCGGCATATCGGCCCAAGCACTATCCCCGGCTTTTGCTCCGTCGCGCCTCGTCGCCTCTTCGAAAATCGTCGAGGTTACAGTGTACTCCGACCGCGCCCTCGTCACCCGAAGGACCGAGTCGCAGCTTGCCGCCGGCGAATCGACAATCGTGTTCACGGAGCTACCCTCGGCCATCGATCCCGCGAGCATCCAGGTGAGCGGCTCGGGCGCCTTTACGCTCCGGGACGTGCGCGTCACTACCAGGCAGATCGTCCGCGACGTCTCGGCCAGGGTCCGGGAACTCGAAGACGAGCTGGCGGGCTTGGGCGAGCGGATCCAGGTGGAAGCCGACAAGATACGGCAGGCAGAGGCGGAACGCGTATTCCTCGCCGACATCGCCAAGCGGCTCACTTCGAACGCCGGCGCTTCCGAGACCTTGCCGCTCGATACCGCCGCGTGGGTGAAGATGCTCGATTTCCACCGCGCGCGCAACGAAGCCGTGGACGCTGCGCTAAGGACGGCGCGCAAGGCGACGCAGGAGCTGAAGTCGGAGCAGGACAGGGTGCAGCGCGAGCTGCGCTCGCTCGGCTCGGGATTACGGTTGTCGGTGCTCGAGGCCGAGGTGACAGTGGAGTCAAAAAGCCCGGCGAAGGCGAGTATCGAACTGTCGTATATAGTCACGGGCCCGTCCTGGGCTCCCGACTACGTTGTACGCGCCGAATCCGATGCAGCGAAGCTGTCGGTGCATTACCGCGCCTTGGTGCGACAGAATACCGGCGAACACTGGAAAGACGCCGCGCTCCGCTTGTCCACAGCCCGACCCCAGGTCGGCGGATCGCTCCCGAAGCTGTCGCCATGGTTCATAGACGTGTACAGGCCGGCGCCCGTCTCCAGGAAGGATTACGCGAAGAGTTCGCGCGCGATGCCGGAGGCGCCTTCTCCTTCGGTGGCCTCGGGAGCGGCGGACGCGGCCGCGGAGCTGGCCGCTCCCGAGCCGGATATGGAATACGCGGTCGCGGGGACTGAAACCGGCGCGACAGCGGTACTGTTCTCGATACCCGGCCTGACCACCGTGGATTCCGACAACAAGGAGCGGACTGTCACCGTCGCTGTCCTCGAATTGCCGGTGGTCTACTCCTGGGCCGCCGTACCGAAATTGTCGCCCTACGCCTATTTCCGCGCCCTCGCCACCAACGATTCGGATTTCCCTTTCCTGCCCGGGCTCTCGCATGTGTACGTCGACGGCAGCTACGTCGCCGACGCGTCTATGGGCAGCGTGCCTCCCGGTGACGAATTCCGCGCCGACCTGGGCATCGACGAATCCGTCTCCGTCGAACGGAAGCTAAAGAAGAAGTACGACTCGAGTTCCGGCGTACTCGCGAAGAAATCGAAGACCACCTGGGAGTACGTTATAACCGTCAAGAACGCGAAGCGCAGTGAAATCAAGCTGTCGGTGTCCGACCAAGTACCGATATCGTCAAACGATCAGATCGTCGTCAAGACCTTGGAGCCGGTCTACGCAAAGGACTCGGACACGCTCAAGAAGCTCGAGGGCGAGACCTTCGAATGGAGCCTGAGGCTGGCTCCGGGCAAGGAAGAGAAACTCCCGCTTTCGTTCAGCGTCGAATACCCGAGGGGGACGCCGGTCACCGGGCTGGAGTAGGCTCAGATCCAGCCGTCGTTGCCGTCCTGCCAGTCCATTATCTCTTCGGGCTTGAAGAAGAGCGCGATCTCGCGCTCTGCGCCCGAGGGGGAATCGGACGCGTGGATGATGTTCAGCCCCGTGTGCATCGCGTAATCGCCGCGTATCGTGCCCGGGGCCGCGTCCTCGGCCTTGGTCGGGCCGCACAATTTACGTAGCAACGAAATGGCTTCGTCGCCCTCGAGTACCATCGCGAACACGGGGCCGCTGGTGATGTAATCGACCAGCTCGCCGAAGAAAGGCTTGCCCCTGTGCTCGGCATAGTGCGTTTCCGCGAGCGCTCGCGGTATACGCACCAGCTTGGCCGCGATGATGTCGAAACCCTTGCGCTCGATGCGCGAGACTATCTCGCCGGCGATCCTGCGGGCGAGGACACCCGGCTTGAGCATCGTGAACGTACGTTCGACAGCCATGACGCCTCCGGTCACTTCTCCGGGTATCTGATCGACAGGTGCAGCTCATCGAGCTGCTTCTGGTCGACCTCGTTCGGACAGTCGTCCATTGGGGAGACGGCGAAGGAGTTCTTGGGGAAGGCTATCACTTCCTTGATGCTCGTCTCGCCGGCCATAAGCATTACGAGGCGGTCCAGTCCGGGGGCTATGCCGCCGTGGGGCGGGGCGCCGTACTTGAACGCCTCGGTGAGGAAGCCGAACTTCTTCTCGCCCTCGGCCTCATCGAAGCCTACGATCTTGAATATCCGTTTCTGCAGCGCGGGGTCGTGGATGCGTATCGATCCCGAGGCGAGCTCGAATCCGTTGAGCACGAGGTCGTAGAGGTCGCCCTTGACCGAACCCGGATCGCTCTCGAGCGTGGGGTGGTACTTTTCCTGCGGCCAGGTGAACATGTGGTGCGCGGTATCCCACTTGCCCTCGTCCTCGTTGTATTCGAACATCGGGAAGTCTATTATC
>CAZKJA010000036.1:0-537 GCA_964552925.1 uncultured Treponemataceae bacterium | reverse complement strand
GGGTCGCAGAATCCCAGATCCTTGCCCAGCTTGCTTCGGACCGCGCCGAGCGCCACGTTCGCGACCTTGCGCTTGGCGTCGGCGACGAGGAGTATGAGGTCGCCGACCTTGGCGCCGAGCCCGGCTATCACCGCGGCAGCGTTTTCCGCGAAGAACTTCGACGCGCCGCCCTCGAGGGTGGGCTTGCCGTCGGCGCCCTGGGCCCCGCCTGTTCCGGCGGTCCCGCCTATTCCGGCGGAAACCTTCATCCAGGCCATCCCCTTGGCGCGGTAAATCTTCGCCGCGGCTTCCAGCTCGTCGAGCTGCTTGCGCGAGTAGTCGGCCTTTCCCGGCACGAACAGCGCCTTGACCCCGCCGCCCTGGACCGTGATTCCCCTGGCCGCGCTGGCTGCCTGCTCGGCCGCGCCTGTCGCGAGCGCGTCCTTGAACGCCTGAAAACTCGATTTTTCGACGTACGGCGCGAAGTCCTGCATCTCCATGCCGAAGCGGAGGTCGGGCTTGTCGGTGCCGTATAGTTCCATGGCCTCGTCGTAGGAG
>CAZKJA010000035.1:1533-17035 GCA_964552925.1 uncultured Treponemataceae bacterium | reverse complement strand
GCCGGGCATCCAGGCTTCAAGGTCCCACTTGCGGTAGGCGGGGGCGCCGAGGTCTCCGGTGCAGGTGTCGACGACGCGGAAGGGGATGCCGAGACCGGTAAATATCTCTTCCTCGACGAGGCGGAGTTCCTCGTGGATGGCGCCTGAGTCCGCCGGGAGGCAGTAGGCGAACATCTCGAGCTTGGTGAACTGGTGGACGCGGTACAGGCCCTTGGAGAACTGGCCGGAGGCGCCCGCCTCGCGGCGGAAGCAGTGGGAGAGGCCGGCCATGCGGAGCGGCAGTTTGTCCTTGGAGAATATGGTGTCGGAGTAGTAACCGCCAAGCGTTATCTCGGCGGTGCCGACGAGGCAGGAGCCTTCGCCCTCGACCGAGTAGACGTTCGACTCGGCGCCGCGGGGGTTGAAGCCTATGCCTTCGAGGATCTCTGTCTTGGCTATGTCCGGGGTGATGAACGGGGTGAAGCTCTTCTTGACGAGTATGTCCAAGGCATAGCGGACCAATCCGAGCTCGAGGAAGACGCCTTCGTTTTTCAGGTAGTAGAACTTGGTGCCAGAGACCTTGGTGCCGGCGTCGAAGTCGATGATATCAAGCTCCTGCCCGAGCTGGACGTGGTCCTTGGGTTCGAAGTCGAACTTCGTAGGGCTGCCTGAGCGCTTGACCTCGGTGTTGTCCTTGTCTTCCTTGCCTATGGGGGCGTCGGGGTGGGCCATGTTCGGTATGCGCCGGAGCTCGGCGTCGAGTTCCTTCTCGGCCGACTCGGAGCGCGTCTCCAGCGACGCGGTCTCTTCCTTGAGGCGCTTGCCTTCTTCGATGAGGGCCTGGCGGGCCGCGTCGTCGAGCTTGGCCTTCATAGCCTGGGCGACCTCGTTGCGGCGGCGGCGTTTCTCTTCGAGCGCCTGGAGCGCGGCGAGGCGTTCGTCGAAAAGGCGGACGGCGAGGTCGGGGTCCGCTGTCATGTTGCGGCTGGCGATGTTGGCCTTGACCGCGTCCAGATTCTCTTTTATGAACCGAATGTCGAGCATGGTGAGCGATAATAGAATAAAATGGCGAGCGCGGCAATCGCCCGGCGGAGACAGGGGGCGGTTGCCCGGGTTATGGTACGAGCGGAGGACGATCGTGGAGCATTCGTTTTCGAGGCGCGACGAACCTGGAGCCGGACTGGCGGCTGCCCCCGGCAAGAAAGCCGCGGTCCTGGTCGTAGCCGGTTCCGAAAATACCCTTTCATGCGTCGAGCGACAGATTGCCGAATACCTCGGCGGCGACTCGGGAATCGTCATCGCGGGTCATTCCTGCAGCGCGCGGGCGGTTCGCAGCATCGAGGACGAGGCTGCCGCCTTGGTCGATCCGTCCGGCCGGAAAATTGGCGGGAGTGCCGTCATCCTGGTGACAAGCGCGATCCTCCACGCCGAGCTGCTCGAAGGAGGCTTCCTGGGCGCCAAGACGCCGGTCATCGTCGCCGAGCGCACGATTGATCCCGAGCAGCTCGACCGGGTCGTGGGGATAAAACCCGGCGAGCGGGTCCTTCTGGTCAATGACGACGAGGGTACCGCGAGGGAATGCGCCGACGCGTTGCGGGACATGGGCCTCGACACCGTACGCTACCTACCCTGGTGGCCGGGGTGCCCGGCTCCCGATCCGGAAATCAGGATTGCCATAACACCCGGCGAGGCCGATCTCGTCCCACCTGGCTTTTCCGAGATCATAGACCTTGGCCCGCGGGTGCTCGATTTCGGCACGCTGACCGAGCTTCTCAACCGGCTCGGCTTGCTCGAGCGCGGCGCGGGGAAATTCTCGATGCGCTACCTGAACAAGATCGTGCAGATGGCCAGGAGGCTCGCGCTGGTAGCGGGGCAGGAACGAAGGATCGCTGAACATTTCAAGGGCGTCCTCGACTCGCTCAACCGGGGAATACTGGTCTATGACGGCATCGGCCGCGTTTCGGTCTGCACGGAAGGCCTCGTCTCACTGCTCCACCTTCCGTCGCGGCGAACCGTGGGAGTGCGCTTGTCCAGCCTCGTGCGGAACCAGGCTTTGCTCGAGTTCCTGGAAAACGGCGGCGGAGACGAGAGCGGAACGTTCAGCCTGGCCGACCGGGATATCGTCGTGCGTCGCTTCGATTCCGACGAAGGCCGGGTTGCCATTTTCCGGGACCTCGCCGAGGATCTCGAGGCTGCCCGGAGCGCGCTCCAGAACCAGCGTCGGGGCCATGTTGCCAAGTACGTCATGGATGACATCCTTGGCGACAGCCAGGCGATCCAGAGGGCGCGCCGCATAGCGGGACGCCTCGCGGCCACCGACCTGTCCATCCTGATCCTCGGCGAGACGGGGACTGGCAAGGAGCTCTTCGCATCGGCGATCCACGCGGCGAGCGCCCGCCGGTCCGGTCCGTTCCTCGCGGTAGACCTCGGCGCCCTTTCTGACGACCTGATCGAGAGCGAGCTGTTCGGCTACGAGGAAGGAGCCTTTACCGGGGCGCGCAAGGGCGGCAAGCCCGGTTTGTTCGAGTTGGCCGATGGAGGAACGATCTTCCTGGACGAGATTGGCAACGTATCCGTCAAGGTGCAGAACAGGCTTCTAAGGATATTGCAGGAGAAAGAGGTCCTTCGCGTCGGTGGCTCAACCATCCACGCGATCGACGTCCGCGTTATTGCCGCCACGAACGGGGACCTGCTAGGCCAGGCGCGTGATGGCCGTTTCCGCGAGGATCTGTATTTCAGGCTCAAGACGGGAATCCTCAGGATCCCGCCCCTCCGGGAGCGCAAGGCCGACATTCCCTTGTTGCTCGAGGCCTTCGTCCGGGATGAGGGGCACGCCGGTATCGCGGTCGACCCGTCCCTCCTCGGCGCCATCGAAGCGTACGACTGGCCGGGCAACGTGCGGGAACTCAAGAACCTGGTTACGTACATGCTCGCCGTCCGCGAAGGACCCGGCATCGCGCTCTGCGACCTGCCGGACGAGGGTTTTTTCGAGGGCTTGGCGCGGCCTGGCGATTCCTGCTCCGACGATGTCCTCCGGATGCCACCGGTCACCGGCAAACTTGCGGCTCCCCGCGCCCGTCCGGACGACACTGACGTCCCGGCGAACGATCCTGGCGGGCTGCTGCCCGAAGAGCGCTTCCTCCTCGGCGCAATCGCGGACATCGAAGCCGGAGGGACAGCCGCCGGGCGGGAAAAGCTCGCTTTGAAGGCGATGACGGCGGGGTATGACCTCAGCCCGGCGATGGTGAGGCAGAGGCTTGCCGGGCTGGTCCGCCGTGGCCTTCTGATTTCCCGCCGCGGCAGGCGAGGCACCAGGCTGACGGACGCGGGCTGGATGATCCAGAAAAATTCTTAATGGCGATTCTTATCGTTTTATTGGCTTAATGGCTGCTATAATTGACCAAATAACCTGATGAATGAACGAATGTTGCGCTAATTGCTGTAGATAATCGCTCTTGGGGCTTGGCACGCCCTTTGCTGTATGGTTCTGGAATGAAACCTGAGCGGGACAACCCGCGATAGCAAAGGGGTAGACCATGAGCGATGCGGTCAAGAAAGCATCAGCGCCAAAAGCCTGGCGGATGCCGCACACCTACGTCATCATCTTTTTCGTCGTCCTGGTGGGATGGATCCTCACCATGATCGTGCCTGTCAGCCTTTTCGATACGCACAAGGTGACGTACCTCGACCAGAACGGCAAGGAGAAGTCGAGGACCGTACTCATTCCCGAGTCGTTCCGGTACGCGTACACGGCCTTCGACGCGCCGGCACTCAAAGGCAAGCTGCAGGCCCTCGTGGCAGACGACGCAGCGCTGACCGGAGCCGGCCTCGACAAGGCGAAAGTCGAGAAGCTCCTGGCCCTGCCGGAAGCGGAACTTACTGCCCCGGCGCTCGCGGACGCCGGGCTTTCCGAACCCGCGGTCAACAAACTGTGGGGAAAGAGCGTCTATAACACGCGGAGCGCCGACCGCCGCGTGCCCAACGTGTGGGGCACCGAAGACTACTTTGGCTTCGGCTGGCTCAACTATGTATTCGAGGGCCTCGTCACCGGCAACAAATGGGGTTCGGCAGTCGGTATTGTCGCGTTCATCCTGGTGATCGGCGGCGCCTTCGGCATCATCATGAAGACCGGCGCAATCGACGCCGGCATCTACGCCTTCATCCGCGGCGTCGGCAAGTTCGAAGTCGTGGTCCTGCCCCTGCTGTTCGCCCTGTTCTCGCTCGGCGGCGTCGTCTTCGGCATGTCCGAGGAGTGCATCGCCTTCGCTACGGTCGTCATTCCGTTGACCATAGCCCTCGGGTACGATTCGCTCGTCGGCATCGCGGTCACCTTCGCCGCTTCCCAGGCGGGCAACGCCACGTCCTGGATGAATCCCTTCGGCGTGGCAATCGCCCAGGGCATCGCCGGCGTGCCGGTGCTGTCGGGCGCCCCGTACCGCATGGTGATGTGGATCATCACTACGATCATCGGGTCGGCTTTCGTCATGTGGTACGGCCAGCGCATCAAGAAGGACCCCCGGCGCTCGCTGACCTACGAATCGGACGCCCACTTCCGTGAACTCGGGGCGAAGAAAACCGGCGGCGCGACCAAGCTTGGGCTCGGCAACACGCTCGTCCTCCTGTCGTTCCTCGCCGGCATCGTCTGGATCATATGGGGCGTGATGGCCGAAGGCTACTACATCCCCGAAATCGCCAGCCAGTTCTTCGTGATGGGTCTGGTCGCGGGCATCATCGGCGTCGCCTTCAAGCTCGGCGGCATGGGCGTCAACGATATCGCCAGCAGCTTCGGCGACGGCGTCTCGGGCATAGCCGGGGCCGCCATCGTCGTCGGCATGGCCAAGGGATTCCTCCTCGTGCTCGGCGGCACCGACGCCGACAAGCCGACGGTGCTCAACACCATACTGCACGCCACCGGAGGCGCCCTGTCGGGGCTCCCGAAGGCGATCACCGCCTGGTTCATGTACGCCTTCCAGACCGTCTTCAACTTCTTTGTCACCTCGAACTCCGGGCAGGCCGCCTTGACCATGCCCATCCTGGCTCCGCTCTCGGATCTTATAGGGCTGACGAGGCAGGTCGCCGTACTCGCCTACCAGATGGGTTCGGGTTTCGCCGACGCCATCGTGCCGACGAGCGCGTCCCTCATGGGCGTGCTCGCCGTAGCCAGGGTCGGCTGGGGTACCTGGGCCCGTTTCCAGATCAAGATGCAGGGCGTGTTCTTCGTGCTCGGCTCTATATTCATGATCATCGCCGTGATGATCGGTTACAGTTGAGCCGAGCTGACTGACGGGTGGAAACAAAGGAGGCTACAGCGATGACTTTGCCACGAATTCCGGACATGCCCGAGGTGCCCGGTGCCCTCGAGAAGCCGGGCACGCTGGATCACGTCGATTTCGTGACGGTGAGCCTGCCCTTCGTCCACCCGTTTTCCATAAGTACGGCGACCTGGAACTGCAAGGAAGCGCTTCTCCTCAGGCTCGAGTCAGGCGGACTCGTCGCCTGGGGCGAATGCGTAGCCGATCCCGACCCCTTTTACGCCTCCGAGACGACGGCGGGCGCTGCTTACATAATCGAAAAATTCCTCTTGCCCCTGGTCGAGCCGGATCTGAGCCTGGGCGAACTGATGGAGCGTTTCAGGCGGATCCGGGGCAACGGGATGGCCAAGGCGACCGTCGAAAACGCCCTTCTTGACCTGGCCGCGCGGCGTCGCGGCGTTCCGCTGCACGAGTTGCTCGGTTTCGCCGCCCGGCCGATCATGTCGGGAGTCAGCCTGGGGCTCCAGGAAGATCCCGAGACGCTGGTGCGAAAGGCGCGGGAGGGGGCCGCCGCCGGTTACCACCGGATCAAGATGAAGGTGAAGAAAGGCAAAGACCTCGACTACCTGCGGGCGGTCCGGGACGCCCTGCCGGAAATGAGCCTGATGGCGGACGCCAACGGCGACTATAACCTGACTGACGCCTCCCACCTTGCCCGCTTCGACGAGTTCGGGCTCACGATGATAGAGCAGCCGCTGTCGTACAGCGACATCTGGCAGCACTCGCTGTTATCTGGCGAACTCCGCACGAAGCTGTGCCTCGACGAGTCGATCCTGAGCCTCGACGACGCGGTGGCGGCGGTCGAACTCGGCGCCTGCGGCGTGATCAACATCAAGCAGGGTAGGGTAGGCGGGCTCCTCGAGTCGATACGGATAGCCCGGTACGCGCGTTCCAGGGGGCTCGACGTGTGGTCAGGCGGCATGGACGAGACGGGAATCGGTCGTGCCATGAACATCCACCTGCAGGCCGATCCCGATTTCAACATCCCTGGCGACACGGCCGAGACTGCCGGATACTTTACCGAGGATATCGTTACGCCCCCGGTGACTCTTGCCCCCGGTGGCTGGATCACGATACCCGACGGTCCGGGAACGGGCGTCGAGCTCGTCCCGGCCATGCTCGACCGCTACACCATACACAGGGAACGCATCTACTGATTGGACGGCGCGCACGCACGTATCCCGAAAGGAAAGTGAACTATGTTCCTCCTTGTCAAGAATGCTGAGGTATATACGCCCTCGAGCATCGGCCGCCGCGACATCCTCGCGGCTGGCGGTACCATAATCGCCATCGCGGACAGTATCGAACCTGCGGGACTCCCCGCGCCGGTCGAGGTCATCGACGCAGGCGGCGCCGTCCTCGCGCCCGGACTCATCGACTGCCACGTGCACCTGACAGGCGGCGGAGGCGAGGGCGGATTCGCCAGCAGGACCCCTGAGCTGCAACTGACCGACGCAAGCATGGCAGGCGTCACCACGGTCGTCGGCGTCCTGGGTACCGACAGCATCGCGCGCGATATGGAATCCCTCGTCGCCAAGGTGTACGCGCTTCGGGAAGAGGGGATCTCGGCGTGGTGCTATACGGGAGCATACAGGCTGCCGCTCCGCACCATCACCGGCGACGCGATGAAGGACATCATGATGGTGGAACCTGTGCTCGGGATTGGCGAAGTAGCCGTCTCCGACCACCGCTCGTCGAAACCGACAGCCGCCGAACTGGCCCGGCTCGTTTCAGAAGCCCGCGTCGCCGGGCTTCTCTCGGGCAAGGCCGGCATGGTCAACTTCCACCTGGGGGACGCCCCGGCCGCGCTCGCGCCGTTGGTGGAACTGGTCGCGGGAGGCGATCTGCCGCGGACCCAGCTCCTGCCGACGCACTGCGGGAGGAACTCGCGAGTGTACGCCCAATCCATCGAATGGGCCAGGCTTGGCGGTTTCGCTGACTTTACGACGAGTTCCGACCCCAGGTTCCTCGACGAAGGCGAAGTGACCGCCGCCCAGGCTCTGGCGCGTTTCAAGGCCGAAGGTATCGACCCTTCACGGATTACCTGGAGCTCCGACGGCCAGGGAAGCCTGCCGCTCTTCGACGAACGCGGGACGATGGTCGGCATCGGCGTGGGTCGGTGCTCGAGCATCCTCGACTCGCTCAGGGAAGCCCTGGCGCTCGGCTTGAATCTCGCCGAGGCGCTCCTCCCGGTGACGGCCAACCCGGCTGCCGCGCTCAAGCTGCACGGCAAAGGCAGGCTCGAGCCTGGAATGGACGCCGATTTCGTGATCTTCGACGAGGCACTCCAACCCCGCGTAGTAATAGCCAAGGGCAAAGTGCTCGTATGCGATGGAAAACCCGTCGTCAAAGGCATGTTCAACTAATACTCCCCACGCTACGTCACGTACGACAGCGCGCTTTCAGCGCGCATTCTAATCAATTCCAAATTCTCGAACGGCGCGAAGCGCCGTACGACGACCTTGCGCACCCCCCCATTATTTTGGTACTTTGTTTTTATGAGACTAGACATAAACCCAAGAGGCAACGGCGCTTGTCCGCTCTGCGCATCGCACGGCAACTGTCGGATCCAGCGAAGGCTCGCTGACAACGTCGAAGCCTTCAACGCGTCCGATGACGACGGGCTGGAGATCGTTGTGTACTCCTGCCCGTATTTCAAGGAGAAGGTAGCGCCGTGATCGAGCGCCTCGAGTCTGTCGCGACGCGTTACAAGGAACTCGACGAGCTCGTCTCCGATCCTTCCTTGACAAGGGATGCGACGCGGTACAAGGAGACGATGCGCGAGCGCTCGCACCTCGGCGACATCATGGAAGAGTACGCGGTCTACGTGAAGCTGCAGGACGAGATCGCAGGCACCCGGGAGATGATCAAGGACGAGACCGAGCCGGGCCTCAAGGAGATGGCCCGCGACGAGTTGGGAACGCTCGAGTCTTCACTCGTCGAGTCCGAGAAAAAGCTCGCAGCTTTGCTCATCCCCCGCGACCCGCTGGACGACAAGAACACCATTATGGAAATACGCGCCGGCACCGGCGGGGACGAGGCTGCCTTGTTCGCGGCCGACCTGTACCGCATGTACGCGCGTTACGCCGAGGCAAACCGCTGGAAGCTCGAGGTGATGAGCACAAGCGAGACGGGCCTTGGCGGTTTCAAGGAGATAATCTTCTCGATCACCGGGGATCAGGTCTTCGGCAAGCTGCGCTACGAGAGCGGCGTCCACCGCGTCCAGCGCGTGCCGAGCACCGAGGCCTCCGGACGTATACATACGAGCGCGGTGACGGTCGCCGTTCTCCCCGAGGCCGAGGAGACCGAGGTCGACATAAGGCCCGAGGACCTGCGCATCGACGTAATGCGCGCCGGCGGACCCGGAGGTCAGTGCGTCAACACGACGGATTCCGCGGTGAGGCTGACGCATATCCCGACAGGCCTCGTGGTGCAGTGCCAGGACGAGAAGAGCCAGATCAAGAACAAGGCGAAGGCCATGCGCGTTCTCCGCGCGCGCATCTACGAGCTCGAGGAAGAGAAGAAGAACGCCGAGCGCGCGGCAGACAGGCGCAGCCAGATAGGCTCGGGCGACCGCTCCGAGCGTATCCGCACGTACAACTTCCCCCAGAACCGCGTCACCGACCACCGTATCGACGTGACGCTGTACAAGCTGGATCTGTTCATGCAAGGCGACATGGACGAGATCGTGCAAGGCTTGGCGATGCGTGCCCGCGAGGACGCGCTCAAGGCTGAGTCCCGGTGATCCCGCTTTCGGATCCCGCACCGTGAATGTACGGGCGGCCCTGAGCGAAGGCACCGGAGCCCTTGAGAAGAGCTGCCCGGGATCGCCTTTCCTGGACGCCGCCCTTCTCCTCGGGTTTTCCATGCGACTCGAAAAAGAGCGACTCCTGGCGGCTATGCCGGACGAGGTCGACCCGGATTCCCTCGCCGCATACCGTTCCTTCCTGTCCCGCCGGGCTTCCGGCGAGCCCGTCGCGTATATAGTCGGCTCCAGGGAATTCTACGGCAGGCTGTTCTTCGTCGATCGGAGGGTGCTGATCCCGAGGCCGGACACCGAATTGCTCGTCGAGGTCGCGCTGTCGCTGATCTCGCTCGCAAGCGAGCCGAAGCGCTTCCGTTGCCACGACGCCTTCACCGGTTCCGGCTGCGTCGGCGTGAGCATCGCCGCGGAGCGGCCGGATGTGGAACTCAGCTTGTCGGACGCGTCAGTGGACGCCCTCGAGGTGGCCCGGACGAATTCGCGCGCCATCCTTGGCCGCGAACTCGAGATACGGCAGGGCGATGTCCTGTCGGCCGCGCACGGCTGCTTCGACTTGATCACCGCGAATCCTCCTTACGTTACCTCGCGCCTGGCCGACGAAATAGCCTTGCGCGGCGAAGGCGAACCCCGCGCGGCTCTCGACGGCGGAGAACTCGGCCTGGACCCGTACCCGTTGATAGCGGCGCAGGCGATGGGGCTCCTGGTCGACGGAGGAGCGCTCGCCGTCGAGACAGGCGAGGAGCAAGGCGGCGCCGTGAGGGCCATGCTCGAATCGGCTGGTTATATCGAAGTTGCGGTACACAAGGATCTTGCGGGCCATGACAGGGTGGTCTCGGGGGTGAAGCATGCAGTACGACGGTAGGCTCGACGAGTATCTTGACAGGTTCGCCCCCGCGGACGTTGACAGGATCCGCGCGGCGGGGCAGTGGGCGGCGGAATTGCACGAAGGCAGCTTCCGCGCCTCCGGCGAGCCCACGGTGACCCACCCCGAGCGCGTCGCCACGGTGCTCGCGGGCATGGGCATGGACGCCGACAGCGTGGTCGCGGGGCTGTTGCACCAGGCGATCGAGGACGGGAAGACGACACGTCCGGCGGTCGAGGCGCACGCGGGGGAAAGGGTCGGCCTCCTGGTCGACGAGATGTCCCGCATGGCGTCGCTCAAGGCGAAGAACAAGACTATAAAGGCCGCCGAGACGATACGGAAGATGCTGTTGTCCATGACGCGCGACCTCCGCGTTATAATCGTCAAGCTGGCCGACAAGCTTGACAACATGCGCACGCTCAAGTGGCTGCCGGAGGAGGACCGCCGGAGGATAGCCGCGGAGTGCGTCGACGTCTTCGCGCCGCTCGCCGACCGCTTGGGTATCAGCTGGCTGAAGGACGAGCTTGAGGACCTGGCGCTCAAGGAGATAAACCGCGAAGCCTACGACCAGATCAAGCTCCTGGTGTCGGCGAAGAAACCCGAACGGGAAGCCTTCCTTGTGCGCGCCCGCGAAGAGATAGAGGAAGCGGCGAAAGCCGACGGGATGGACGTCGAAGTAATGGCGCGCGCCAAGCACTTCTATTCGATTTACCAGAAGATGCGCAAGCGGGCCAAGGGTTCCGACGAGCTGTACGACCTGTCGGGCGTCCGCATCCTCTGCGAGGCGGAGGCCGATTGCTACGCGGTGCTCGGCCTGGTCCACGGGCTGTGGAAACCTATAGACGGCAGGTTCAAGGATTACATCGCCATGCCCAAGTCGAACGGCTACCGGAGCCTGCACACGACTGTGATGGCGTTCGACGGCATGCTGCTGGAGATCCAGATCCGCACGAGGGAAATGCACCGGGTGGCGGAATTCGGCGTCGCGTCGCACTGGCTGTACAAAAAAGGCGTCGGGGCCGACGCGGTCCGCCCGGCGGAACTCGCGATCGTCAACCGGCTCAAGGACTGGGGATCGCTGCTCGATGCCGGCTCCGACTTCCTCGAGGACATAAAGCGCGAGATACTCAAGGACTCGATAATAGTGTTCACGCCAAAAGGCGACGCGATAGAGCTTCCGTCCGGATCGACGGCGCTCGACTTCGCGTACGCGATCCACAGCGACGTGGGCAACCGCTGCCTCGCGGCGAAGGCGGACGGGGCGATAATTCCGCTCGACGGCGAGCTTCGGAACACGCAGGTTGTCGATATAGTGACGAGCGCGACCGCCAGGCCGAACGTCAACTGGCTAAAGGCCGTGCGCACGGCCAAGGCCCGTTCGAAGATACGCGCCTGGCTTGTCACCGAGGGGAACGTCCTGGCGATAGACAGGAACGTCGTGGCGCGGAAGCGCGAAGACAAGGATGCCAGGCACGACGAGAAAGGCCGCCCCGTTTCCGGCGGGCATCCGGGAAGCCACCAGGGCTTGGCGCCGGAGCGAAAGGTCGAGCTCGAAGTCCGGCACGGCGAAGCCAAGCACACCGAAGCCAAGCGTCCCGATGCCGCGGAACAGGTACCCGCGCAGGTGGAATACCGGCCTTATACCCCGCAGGAGGCGACCGACGCGACGCGCGCCGGGATAAACGTCTCGGGCGCGGGCAACCTCATGGTCCGTTTCGCCGCGTGCTGCAAGCCGGCCATAGGCGAGCGCATCGTCGGCTACGTGTCGCGCGGGCGGGGCATAATTGTCCACCGGGCCTCGTGCAAGAACCTCGCGAACATCCGCGAGTTCGCCGAGCGCAGGGTCGAAGTGACCTGGGAGACGGCGCCTGGGCTGACGAGACGCTACCACGTGACCGGCAAGCGCGTGCTCGACCTGTTCTCGGAAATAGAGAACGCGGTCCGCAAGCACGGCGGCCGCCTGATCGAGGGCAAGCTCGAGGACGGCCAGGAGACGCTGTCGGGCAACTTCACGATGGCCTACACCAGCGCCGAGGACGCCCGTACGGCCGAGCGGAACCTGAAGCACGTGCCGTCGATACTGAAGATAAAGCGGATAGAGTGAGCTGGCACCCTGCCATCGAGCGCAACGCGTCTGGGATTGGCGGGGAAAAAAGTACCCCAAACTGGCGGAAAGTACTGCTTTGGATTATAGTTCTGCCTGGAGTGTTCTGGAAGAAAACATTCCATATGCGCTATTGCCGAATATAAAATTGCAAGGAGTCAACGATTGAGTAATAGTAAAAAAAACATGCAACAGTTCGACGACAAAGATGATTCCGGAAACGAGGGAAGGCGGCGTCTGGAGCACGACGGCGCGGTGATGGATCGTACCGCCCGGAAACGTGCTGAAAGCGACACGCGTAGATCCCACGAAGAGCTCCGGAATCTGGCGGCGCGCCTCCAGTCCGTTCGCGAGGAAGAGCGTCGAACGCTCTCCCGTGAGCTGCACGACAATCTGGGGCAGGCTCTCACGGCGATGAAACTCGATTTAAAATGGATTGCCCGTCGCGCTTCGCGTATTGACGACACGCTGCTTAAAAAAGAAATACTGGGAAAGATCCGCGAATCCAGGGCGCTCATCGAAGATGCCACCACGACCGTCCACCGCATTTCCACCGACCTGCGCCCTTCGATACTGGACGAGGTTGGCTTCTGGCCGGCGCTGGAGTCTGAAGTATCGCGATTCGCTTCGAGGACCGGTATCGAGTGCGTCGTCCTACCTTGCCCGACGCTGTCTAAGTCGCTCGACGAGGGAGTAGCGTTGGCCGTCTTCAGGATCGTGCAAGAGGCGCTTACGAATATCGCGCGGCATGCCAAGGCCACGTGCGTCGAGATATCGTGCTCGCCGTCCGATGCCGGGCATTCCCTTTCCATAGTCGACAACGGCCGCGGTATTACGGCGGCTGAAACCGGGAGTCCAAGCTCGCTCGGTCTTATCGGCATACGCGAACGCGCTCGGGGCTTCGGCGGGGAGTGCACCCTCGCCCGGGTGGACTCAGCGGGCGGTACCAGGGTCAGCGTGAGGATTCCAACGGATTGTATCAAGAAGGATACATGATCAGGGTCATCATCGCCGACGATCACGACGTAGTGCGCCGCGGGCTAAAAGACACACTCGAGGACGAACGGGACATAAAGGTCGTCGCGGAAGCCGCCACCGGACGCGAGGCGCTCGATATCGCGTTGCGTCTGGATTGGGACGTATTCGTCATGGATATTTCGATGCCCGAAATGAGCGGTTTCGAGGTCATCGATATTTTGCGCCGGCACAGGCCAAAGACGGATGTCCTCATTCTGAGCATGTATCCCGAGGAACAATACGCCATACGCGCGCTGGAAGTGGGAGCGCTCGGATACCTGACCAAGAGATCCGCTCCCGAGGAACTCGTGAAGGCGGTAAGGATGATAGCGGCGGGCCACCGGTATATCTGCAGTACGCTGGCTGAGACGCTGATTACCCGGCTCCTCGAAAACGATACCCGCACCTTGCACGAGCGGCTCTCAGCGCGTGAATTCAGGGTCATGTGCCTGTTGGCCAGCGGGAAAACGACCACTCAGATAGCGCAGGCGCTTTTCCTGTCGCCCAAGACGGTCGAGACGTACCGTTCGCGCCTTATGCTGAAGATGAGCATACATACGATCGCCGGGATAACCCGCTACGCCGTCGAAAACCACTTGGTGGACTGAGCGCCATACCCTTGTAGTACTTTCCCCTACATCCTTTCAAGCATCCTCCCTATAACGATCCACGACCTCGCGGACTATCCTTTATCTACAATGTCCGCCGACTAGTCCGCGGATCGAAGGGGTGGAACCATGTCGGGCGAGGTCAATGGTGACAATAAAGGCCGAATACCCGCGATCCTCGAATTCGCTCGCAATATTATCGAATCGGCTCCGGTCGGTATCGTCACCTTCAATCAATCCGGACAATGCGTATCCGCGAACAGGGCATCTGCGCGGATACTGGGCACCACGATAGAGAAACTGCTCTCGCAGAACTACACGAGCCTTCAGAGCTGGAAAGTCGCGGGCCTGCTCGATTCGGCCATCTTAACGATGGCGACGGGACAGAGCCGCCGATCGCATATCGACTTCAGGACCGATCTCGGGCTGCACATACGGCTCGACTGCCGGTTCGAAAAGTTCGTTTCGGGCGGCAAGCGCTACCTGCTGCAAGTGATCGTCGATGCGGGAGGTACGCATGATTGACCAGGCCATGGTTCTTTTCTCCCTCGACGACCAACGTTACGCCTTGCCTCTCGAACGGGTCCAGCGTTCCATCCGGGTGATGGCCATCACGCCGCTTCCGAAAGCGCCGGCCATCGTCATCGGGATCGTCGATATCGGCGGTCTCGTCATCCCGGTACTGAACATGCGCGTGCGATTAAACCATACGCCGCGCGATATACGACTGTCGGACCAGCTCATCTTGGCCACAGCCGGGAAGCGCACCGTAGCCCTCCTTGTCGATACGACGACGGGAGTTCTCGAGCCCTCACCGGGACACCGTACTCCGGCTGACGACATCGCTCCCCGGCTCGAACCAATCGACGGTACCATCCAGGTCGGGGACGGGCTTATCCTGATACACGACCTCGAGCGCCTGCTCTCCCTCGACGAGGAAACCGAAATCGATCGCGCAGTGAAAGGAGCCACCCCATGAACGAAACACTGGACCGGACCCTTCTGGGCGAAGTCGGCGACCGCGTCACCAGGCGCATGGGACTCTGCTTTCCCGAGGAACGTATGACCGACCTGGCCCGCGGACTCGCGGCGGCGGGCAAGGAACTGGGCTTCGAACGCCCCGATGCCTATGAGCGATGGCTCGCCAAGCCCGAATTTTCTCCTAGTCAGGTAGCGGTGCTCGCCAGCCACCTGACCGTCGGCGAAACCTACTTCTTCAGGGAATCCGCCAGCTTCGAGGCGCTCGTGCGGGATGTCCTGCCTTCGCTCATCGCGAGCCGCGCCGCCACGGGCAGGAACCTGCGTTTGTGGAGCGCGGGGTGCTGTACCGGTGAGGAAGCGTACTCGCTCGCCATCGCCTGCGCCCGCGCGTTGCCGGACAACCGCGAGTGGAACGTTTCGGTACTCGCCACCGACATCAACAAGAAGTATCTCTCCGTGGGCGAGGCGGGCGTCTATTCCGAATGGTCGTTCCGCTGCGCCCCCGGCTTGCATCGCGAGCGGTTTTTCTCTCCGGTGGCCGGGAATCGATCCGCCGTCGATCCGTCGCTCAAGAGGATGGTCCATTTCGGCTACCTCAATTTGGCCGAGGACGCCTACCCATCGCTCTGCAACAATACCAACGCGATGGACGTGATATTCTGCCGCAACGTCCTCATGTACTTCGCTCCCGAGCAGCAGAAGATGCTCGTGGAACGGCTGTATCGATGCTTGGTCGACGGCGGTTGCCTGTTCGTCAATCCCGCGGAGGCCAGTTCATACCTGTTCCCGCAGTTTTCCACCGAGGATTGCGGCGGCTTCCTTTTCTATCGCAAGCTACTGCGGCCTGTCCGCGCCGGACGCTCCGCGAGACTCGCC
>CAZKJA010000035.1:0-1523 GCA_964552925.1 uncultured Treponemataceae bacterium | reverse complement strand
AAACCCGCCGAGGCAAACCCCGACGTCATCCCGGTGTACCCCCAGCCTGCCCCGCCGCCAGAACCCGCGGCGCGGACCGGGGCGGCCACGCAGGCCGTGCCAAACGCACCGGCTTCCACGACCGCCTCCGTTTCGCCGGACGTGAACTTCCTTGAACGGGCTCGGGCTTACGCGGACCAGGGCAGGCTGAGCGAGGCGCTCGCCTCGTGCCGCGACGCCATCGCCGCCGAGCCGACGAATGTAACCGCGCGTTTCCTGTATGCGATGATTTGCGACGAGCTCAGCCTGGCGGAAGAGGCGATCGAAGCGCTCGGCAGGGTCCTCTACCTCGATCAGGATTTCGTTCTTGCTCACCACGCGCTCGGCGGCCTCTACAGGCGGCTCGGCAGGAAGAAGGAGTCGGCGCGCCATCTGGAACTGGCGCTCAGCCTCCTGTCGGCCGGCAGCGGGGACGAGATCGTGCCCGAGTCGGACGGCATGAGCCGCGGCCGGCTGGCGGAATCGGTTCGGGCCATGATTCTATAGGAGGATAGCGATGAATACTGAGACAAGCCCAGGCGAAGGCATGGCTGCAAGCGATGGAATGACGAAGACAAGGACGTTGGCCGGCGACGTCTTCGGCGTCGCCGCGCTGACAATCGGGGGCAGCCTGCTCTTCAAGTCGCTTTTCCCGCATACTGTATGGAACTGGGTCTCATTGCACACGCTGCTCGAGGCGCTGGGATCGTATGCCGCCCTGACCGTCGCCGTTTTATTGCTCCTGCTTCGCAAGGAAAAGGAGCATCGGCAGGAGTCCGGTCATTTTATCTATGTCGCCAGCGGCTTGATGGCGATGGGAATTCTTGACGGTTTCCACGCGTGCGTCGCTCCGGGAAATACATTCGTGTGGTTGCATACGCTGTCTCTGCTGGCGGGCGGCGCGCTTTTCGCCCTCGTCTGGCTGCGGAATGGATACGTCGATTCGCCCAAAGCCTGGATCCTTCCGGTATTGACGGCCGCCCTGGCGGTAGCGCTTGGAGTCTTCTCTGTCACGCATCCCGGTTCTCTTCCCGTGCTTGTCAGCGAGGGACGCTTTACCCGTATCGCCGACAACCTGAACGTAATCGGCGGGCTGTTGTTTCTTTTCGCAGCCTTGCGGTTCGCGGCCGGGTTCCTCGCGAGCCCCAACGCGCTGGACCGCCTGTTCGTGGACTTCGTCGTGCTGAACGGAGCCGCCGGAGTGATGTTCCCGTTCTCCGAAGCCTGGAGTCCGGATTGGTGGCTCTGGCACATGCTGCGCGCGATGGCCTGCATACTATTGTTCGGTGTCGTTTTCGTGACGCTGCGATCGATCGAGGACTTGAGGAAGGCGCTGGCCGATCGTGTACGCGCGGAGGAATCCCTCAGGGTGGTGCTCAAGGAGCTGATCGAGGCCGCCACGGTGCTCGGTACCGCGGCGAATGAAATAACCGTTACTGTTACGCAGGTAGCCGCGAGCGCGGCCGAGACCGCGACGGCTGTAAGCGAGACGTCGACCACAGCGG
>CAZKJA010000034.1:358-17057 GCA_964552925.1 uncultured Treponemataceae bacterium | reverse complement strand
ATGGGAATGTTCAGCAGTATTAATATAGCGGCGAGCGGGATGACGGTGGAGAGGCTCCGCCAGGACGTTATCGCCGACAATATCGCCAACCAGACGACTACCAGGACGCAGGAGGGCGGTCCTTTCCGCCGGAGCCGGGTAGTACTCCGCCCGAAGACCGACACCCCGTATTTCAGGCTGCCGTTCCTTCCCGACCAGTGGGACGGCGGCGCCGGCGAAGGCGTCCGCGTGTCGGAAATCCAGAAGGATTTCGCCGCCGAGACCCGGCTGGTGTACGATCCGACGCACCCGGACGCGATCAAGACCGGCCCCAGGGCCGGTTACGTGGAGTATCCGAATGTAAATGTGGTCACCGAGATGGTCGACCTGATTTCGGCGTCGCGCGCCTACGAGGCGAACGCGGCGATAGCCAACGGCGCGAAGGCCATGTTCATGAAGGCCCTCGAGATAGGAAGGTAAGCGATGTCCAACCTCTTCGGAATCCCTTCGGTGACCAGCGCCATCGGCGTCCAGGCCGTGCCCGGGGGCTCGCTCACGGGGGCTACGCCGGTCGGAGGCGACCGACTCAAGCTCTCGCGTACCGACCCGAGGCACTTCGCCACGGGCGGCGGAATGCCTGCCCTGGGCAAGGACAAGGCTCCCAGCTTCGAGGACGCGATGCTCAAGGCGATGGATGGGGTAAACGCGAGCCAACTGGAGAGTTCCGCGGCTATAGAACAGTCGCTCGTAGATCCCGATTCCATAGACGCGCACGACGTGACAATCGCGATGGCGAAGGCGAACATGTCGCTGAATATCACCCGTACGGTGCTCGACCGAGTGGTCAGGGCATGGAAAGATATCCTCAACACGAGATGACGTGATGGCCCTGACGGCCTGACGTCGTTCATTCTTCTGGGAGGGGGAACATGAACGAATGGCTGAAGAAGACATTGGAGCGGCTCAAGACGCTGTGGGGCTCTTGGGGCCTTGTACAGAAACTCATACTCGGCGGCGTAATCGTGGCCGTCATCGCCGGCGTCGTCGTCCTGGTATCGTTATCCGGCGCGCCCACGCAGATCCGGCTCATAAACACCCCGATCGGCAATGACGACGAACTTCGACAGATCACCAGCAGGCTCGACGAGGAAGGCATCCCCTTCGAGGTGGGGGAAGGCAACATCCTCTACGTGAAGGACGAGGCAGTCCGAGCGCGTGCCAACTCGATATTGCTGCGCGAGGACTTGATCCCCAAGGGAACCGATCCATGGGCGGTCTTCGCGATAGACCGGTTTACGATCACCGATTTCGAGCGCAACGTGAATCTCCGCAAGGCTATCATCCTGGAGGTCACGAAGCACATCGAATCGCTGGCCGACGTGGACAATGCGAACGTAGTCATCGAGATACCGGCCAACGAGTTGTTCGCCGAGGATCAGAACCCGGTGACGGCGAGCGTCATCATCTACCCGAAACCCGGCTCCGACATCGCTTCGAACCGCAAGAAGCTCGAGGGAATCCAGAAGATAATCCGCTTTGCTGTAGCCGGGCTCCGCGACGAGAACATAGTCATCACGGACCAGAACGGGTTGCAGCTCAACGACTTCACCGGAATGGCCGGTATTGACAGGATTGAGCTCACCAAGCGCGAGCAGCAGTTGGTCCAGCGCCAGGAAGCCTACTACCGAGCCGCGGTGCTCAAGGCTCTCCAGCAGATCTACACTTCCGACCGCGTGCGAGACCTGAACATCAAGCTCGACATGGACATGAGCAAGAGGAGCGTATCAACCGAGGAGCACTTCCCGTTCACTCTCAAGCAAGACAACCCGGTGACGCCGTACGACGATTCCGACATCAAGCCCTCGGTCACGCTGTCCACGGAGAAGACGACGTATGAGTACCAGGGCACGGGGTTCAATCCCGAGGGGCCCGCCGGCGTCGAAGGCCAGACCGCGCCCGCGTACAAGGACCTGCAGAACATGGTCGGGAAGGCCACCCAGACCCACTCGATAGTCAACGAGGCCCTGAACACCCGCCAGAGCGTCGAGGAACGCTCTCCCGGCATCGACAGGGTGACAGTGTCGGTCAACATCGACGGCGTCTGGAAATGGAAGTATAATGACAAGGGCGACCCGATGGTCAGACCCGACGGCGGCATCGAGCGGGAATACGTGCCGGTGTCTCAGGCGGAACTCGACGCGGCAGCCGCCCTGGTACGCGATTCGATAGGCTTCAACAGGATGCGCGGCGATTCGGTAACCGTCCGCAACATACAGTTCGACCGCGGGGCGCAGTTCAAGACAGAAGACCAGGCGTTTTTGCAGCGTCAGCAGACGAACCGCATAATACTGTATTCGTTGATTGGCGTGGCTTTCCTGCTTGTGTCGTTCATAGTATTCAGGCTGATATCCAGGGAACTGGAGCGGAAGCGGAGAATCGCGGAGGAGAAACGCGCGATCGAGCAGCAGATGCTCCGGGAGAACGCGATCCGGCAGGCCGAGGAACAGAATATCGAGGTGTCGATGTCAGTCGAGGAGCGAAAGCGCCTGGATCTCCAGGAACACGCCATCAACATGGCCAAGGAGCATCCCGAGGACGTCGCCCAGCTGATACGTACCTGGCTCAGGGAGGAGTGACAGATGGCCCAAGCCGCCGCCCAGTCGAGGGGCAAAACAACGAGTGCCGGCCCCTCGGCCGGTGCCGGGAAGAAGCCCAAGAACGTCAAGGAACTCAGCGGCCGGCAAAAGGCCGCCATCTTCCTCATAACCCTCGGCAGCGAGATCTCCGCCGAGATATTCAAGCACCTGCGCGAGGATGAGATAGAGACGCTGACCTTCGAGATAGCCAGGCTCGAGAACGTCGAGCCGGAACTCAAGGACGCAATACTTATGGAGTTCCAGGAATTGATGATGGCCAGCGAGTTCATCAGTTCCGGCGGTATAGACTACGCGCGCGAACTCCTGGAGAAAGCCCTCGGTTCGCAGAAGGCGATAGACGTAATAAACCGATTGACGAGCTCGCTCCAGGTGCGGCCCTTCGATTTCATACGGCGGACGGACCCGGCCAACCTCCTGAACTTCATACAGACGGAGCATCCCCAGACTATAGCCCTGATACTTGCGTACCTGGAGCCCAACAAGGCAAGCTACATACTGACGAAACTGCCCAAGGAACATCAGTCCGACGTCGCCAAGCGCATCGCGACGATGGACAGGACCTCTCCCGAGGTGCTCCGCGAGGTGGAAAGGGTACTCGAGAAGAAACTGTCGACCTTGTCGAGCGAAGATTACACGGCGGCGGGCGGCGTCGACGCGATAGTCGAGATACTCAACCTCGCGGACCGTACGACGGAAAAAGGCATCCTGGAGGCCCTCGAGGAAGAGAACCCCGAGCTGGCCGAAGAGATCAAGAAGAAGATGTTCGTGTTCGAGGATATCGTGCTCCTGGACAACCGCTCGATCCAGAAAGTCATCCGCGAGGTCGACACGCAGGACCTCACGCGAGCGCTCAAAGGCGTCGACACGGAAGTGCAGGAAAAGGTATTCCAGAACGTCTCCAAACGTGCGGCCCAGGCCCTCAAGGAAGACATGGAGTTCATGGGCCCCGTGAGGATCAAGGACGTGGAGGAAGCGCAGCAGAAGATCGTGGCGGTAATCAGGCATCTCGAAGAGAATGGCGAAATAATAATCGCCCGCGGCGAAGACGACCAGCTTATCCAGTAAAGGCAGTGTGACGTATGGCCAAGACCGTTTTCAGGCCCCAGGAGACAGTAAACCTCACGAGCGCCTACGTCCTCAACACTCCAGGCGGCCACGCGGTCGCCGAGGAGATAGAGGACGTCGAACCGGCGCTCGAGTACGAGGGACCTACAGCCGACGACCTCCGGCTGGAAGCGGAGAATTTCAAGCAGAACTGGGAGCGCGAAAAAGACGCGATGATTGCCGCCGCAAGGGCAGAGGCGCAGGATATCGTCGCCAAGGCCGAGACGACGGCATTCGAGGAAGTGAAGCGCAAGAACGACCAGGCTCTCAAGATTCGGCGGGACGCGGAATCGGCCGCCGAGAAGGCGCTCAAGGAAGCCGAGGTGAAGATCCAGGCCTTCGAGGCGCAGGCGAAGTCCCGTGTCGACGAAGTAACCAAAGCGGCGCACAAGGAAGGTTTCGACCAGGGGCGCGAGGAAGGCTTCAAGGAGGGCAAGAACGAGGTCGAAAGACTCGTCAACAGGCTTCACCTCATCCTTGACCGCGCGATGGACAAGCGCGCCGAGATTCTGGAGCAAACGGAGGCGCAGGTCATAGAGCTCGTGCTCCTGATAGTCCGCAAGGTGGTCAAGACCATATCGGAGAACCAGAAGAACGTCGTGCTGTCGAACATCGGGCAGGCGCTCCGCAAGCTGAAGACCAGGAGCGATGTGATCATAAGGGTCAACCTGGCTGATCTCCAGTTGACGACAGAACACGCCAAAGACTTCATCGAAATGGCGGAAAACGCGAAGAAACTGGCGATCGTGGAGGATTCGGCCGTCGACCGCGGCGGTTGCATCATCGAGACGGATTTTGGCGAGATAGACGCGCGCATACAGAGCCAGCTGCACGAGCTCGAGGAAAAGATCCTCGACATTTCGCCGATCAAGGCGCGCGGGAAGGCGCAGTAAACCGTGCAACTCATCGCGAAGTACCTCGACGCCGTGGAGCATTCCGACCCGATCAAGTACACGGGCCGCGTGACGAAGGTTCAAGGCCTCCTCGTTGAAAGCCGGGGCCCGCAAGCGGTAGTCGGCGAGTTGTGCCAGATACTCATCCCGAGGCTCGGCACCGTGGCATGGGCCGAGGTGGCGGGGCTCCGTGGCGAGACGGTCCAGCTTATGGCATTCTCGGGGCTCGACGGCATAGAGGTCGGTTGTACCGTCATAGCGACGGGCGATATGCTCCAGGTACCGGTCTCAAACAAGCTGCTCGGACGGGTGCTCGACTCGATGGGGCGGCCTGCCGACGGCAAAGGAGACGTAGCTTCGTCCAGGTATTATCCAGCCGTGGCCCGTCCGCCGGACGCCCTGACGCGCCGCCGGATCAAGACGCGTATTTCTTCCGGCGTCAGATCGATAGACGGCCTCCTGCCGCTCGGCAGGGGTCAGCGGATAGGCGTATTTTCCGGATCGGGCGTGGGCAAGTCGACGCTTCTCGGCATGATGGCGAGGAACACCAACGCTGACGTGAACGTTATAGCATTGATAGGCGAGCGCGGGCGCGAGGTCCGGGAGTTCATCGAGAACGACCTCGGCGAGGAGGGCCTCGCCAAATCGGTGGTGATTGTTTCCACCTCGGACACCCCTCCGTTGGCTCGGTTGCGCGGCGCTTACGTCGCCACCGCGGTCGCCGAATACTTCAGGGACCAAGGCAAGGACGTGCTCCTGCTGTTCGATTCGGTGACGCGCTTCGCGCGCGCGCAGAGGGAAATCGGTTTGGCGATAGGCGAACCGCCGACCACCAGAGGCTACACACCGAGCGTTTTCGATTCGTTGCCCAAGCTGCTCGAGCGTTCGGGAACCTCCGACAAGGGGTCGATAACCGGGGTCTATTCGATACTCGTCGACGGCGACGACATGGACGAACCGGTCGCCGACACGGTGCGCGGAATACTCGACGGCCACGTGGTCCTGACGCGGAAGCTGGCCGAACGCAACCACTACCCGGCGGTCGACGTGCTCAAATCGATATCAAGGCTCAGCCAGGCGGTGACCGGACCTGTGACCCAGAAAGCGATGGGCGTGGTCCGCAGGCTCATGGCTACCTACGACGAATCCGAGGACATGATAAATATCGGCGCGTACGTAAAGGGTACCAACCCGGGCATTGACGAGGCGATATCGAAACGCGCCTCCATCGAGTCGTTCCTGACGCAGCATGTTGCCGAAAAAGCGCCTATCGCCGACACTATCAAGCGGCTCGGCGATATCGCGGGTCTTTCGATTCCGCAGTCTGAGTTGACGGCTTTCGCGGAGCCGGAACACCTCGAGGCAAAGCCGTCGAGCCCGCCCGAGGATACATTGGAGGTCGATGAAGAGTCGCTTGATGGAGCGACTGCATGAAGCGCTTCCTGTTCGGCTTGCAGGAGGTGCTGGAGCTGAGGAATTTCACCCTCAAGTCGGCCGAGGCCAAACTAGCCGCAAAATCCGGAGCCTGCGCCAGGATCAAGCTCAACCTGGAGGAAAATGGCAAGGCGACCCTGGCCGCTTCCAAAGAACGGTTCAGGCTGGGTGGCGGCGCGTCCGATTACAGGGCCGGTGAGTTATACTCGTTACGGCTTTCGACGGAACGCGAGAAGCTCTTCAAGGCTCTCGCGTTCGCAGAGTCTGAGAGGGAGACAGCCAGGCTCGCGTACATAGAGGCGAGCAAGTCCAAGGAATTGGTAGCAAAACTCAGGGAGCGCGAGGAGACAGCCTATTACAAGGCCGTATCGCGCGAAGAGGTAAACACAATGGACGACCTGGCGGCGGGCGCCCATTCGCGGATGATGGCAAAGGCGCTAGATGCGTAATACCGGAAATAGAGGGGCTTGATCCATGGCATCTTTTGGCAAGAGACGGGTTTTCGGACGTGTCGTCGTACTCATCATAATGATTCTCGCCCTCGCCATCGGAGGTCTTTTCTGGTTCGATTTCCTTGGCGTCGTCGACGCGAAAGCGATTTTCGCCCCCGCCCTCAGGCTTGTCGGACTCCCCACGAGGACAGGCGCCGCCTTGCCGGCGGATTCGCCCAGCCTCCTCGACGACGAGCGATTCGCCAAACAACTCGCGGCCGTCGATGCCGTGCGCCAGGAGCTCGCCGAACAGGAAAAAGCCGCTACCGAACGGCAAGCCGCGATAGAGGCCATGGCGCAGGAAATCGAGGATAGAGCCAAGACTTTGGATGAACGAGAGAATTCGTTCAAACAAATGATGGAACGGTACGAGAATAGAAGAGCGAACGTGGAACAGAATGCCCGGTACCTTACGGGGATGCCTCCAGCGGACGCCGTCAAGATATTGGCGCAATCGGACGACCAGACCGTCATCGATATCCTGCGCGCGGTCGAAGAGATCGCGGCGAAGAGCGGTGAGGCTTCGGTCGTGGCGTATTGGCTGTCGTTGCTGCCCGCGGAGAAATCCGCTGGCATCCAGCGCAAGATGAACGATAAACCCGCGTCCCTCGACTGACGAGGCTTCCGCTCCCGCGGACGGCCCCGGATGGCCGGACGCGAAAGGAGCCCATGGAGATGCTGGCGCTACCGCGGATCGCCGCCGTACAAAACGGCGCAGGAACATCCATTCATCCCGAACGCGCGGGGAAACTCAAAAACGCATCGAACAATCCATTCGTCAAATTGTTCGCGGGTATCGGCGTACAAACCTTGAAAAAGGAAATGCTGACCGAAAACCGGATGAAGAGCCAAAAGACCGGTACTATCGACAAGCCTGCTGCAACCGAAGACGCGCAGGCAAAAACCGTACGCTCTCGCGGACCGATGGAAGCCGGGCTCCCAAGCTTCGCGCCAGGGAACGACGGCAAGGTCCGGAACGGCGGAAAACCGGAAGCGTCCAAGGCGGCGTCAAAGGAAGAGGCTCCGACGAGGCTTGCAAGGTCGTCGGGCCAAAAAAGCGCATCAGAATCCGCGGATGCCATCGCCGTGCTTGCCGGAGGGTTCCGGGGCGCACCCAACGGCGCCAATGGTCTAGATGCCAGGACGCAGAAATTGCCTGGCGAAAAAAAGCCGGCGGATGCGAACGCGCCTGATTCCGGGGCTTCGGTTGCGGTCGCGAACCATGCCTCCCGGAAGGAAGGTCCTGCCGTATCGGTAGTCGACCTCAGGCTCAGGAACGAGCGCCGGAACGCGACGCGTGACAAGCCTGAAGGCGAAGCTTCCGCAATCGCGGGAAAGGAAAGATTGCCGACGACAAGCCAGGGTCATGATTCTTCGGGCGCCAATGCCCTCGATCTTCGACCCGCCGACGTGCGGCACGCCGAGCTGGTCGGCATGGATTACCCGGATCCTTCGGCGAAGGCGCCTCCATCCCTGTCGGAATCGCTGGCCGCGCGCCTGCGCGAAGGCGCTTCCGAAATCGTTCGTTCGGCCCAGGTGGTGCTGCGCGACGGCGATGCGGGCCTGATCCGCTTGCGTCTCGAACCCGAATCGCTCGGCAACGTCAAGATCGAACTCAAAATGACCGAGAAACAAATAAGCGGCAAAATAGTCGTCGAATCCGATATTGCCGGCGAGGCCTTCAGGGCTTCGATGGATTCGCTCCGCGACGCGTTCGCGGAGAGCGGGTTCGAGACGACGTCGCTGGAGCTTGAAGTGCGGAACGGGATGTCCTTTGGCAACGGTGCGGAAGGCGGCGCAGACGATGGGCGTTCCAGCGAAGGCGACGCGTACTTCAGCCGGTCCATCCAGATTCTTGCGGAAGCCGTGCCCGCCTTGGGTTTCGGCGGCCGCGACGGACTTCTAGACATGATAGTGTGAAAGGCAAGGAGTGATCCATGGACATAAATGTGCGGATGAGCCAGGTAGACGCGTCCCGGACCCAGTTTCAGGTCGATGCTCTCAACAAGGAACTAGGAGGCGGAAAGGCGTTCAAGGCCGAACTCGACAAGGATGACTTCCTCAAGATACTCATCACCCAGCTCCAGTACCAGGATCCAACGAACCCGATGCAGGACAAGGAATTCATAGCGCAGATGGCCCAGTTCTCGTCGCTCGAACAGATGACGAACATGGCGAACAGCTTCGGCAAGCTCTCGAGCGTACTCAATTCAAGCGAGGCGCAGTCGCTTCTCGGCAGGACCGTCGAAGTGATGGACGGGGAGAAAGCGATATACGGAAAGGTTTCACAGGTCGTGAGGGGCGAATTCCCGCTCGTCATGGTCAATGGCTCGTTCTATGACCTCGAGCAGGTCAGTAAAGTCGAAGAGTAAGGAGGCGCCGTCATGATGCGCTCATTGTATTCAGGCGTCGCCGGCCTCCAGAACCACCAGGTCCGCATGGACGTGCTCGGCAACAACATCGCCAACGTGAACACCACGGGCTTCAAGAAAGGCCGCGCTAATTTCCAGGACCTGCTGTACCAGCAGATGTCCGGCGCCGCGCGGCCCACCGAGGAAGTCGGCGGTATCAACCCCAAGGAAATAGGCCTCGGCATGTCGATAGCGTCCATCGACACGATCCACACCCAGGGTTCCCTCCAGACCACGGGCGTCATGACCGACGTCGCCATCCAGGGCAACGGCTTCTTCGTGCTCGCCAAGGGCGATGCGACGATGTACACCCGCGCCGGCGCGTTCGGCCTCGACGCGGAGGGCCGGCTCGTCAATCCGGGCAACGGCTACCGCGTCCAGGGCTGGAACGCCCAGATGATCAACGGCGTGGAGATACTCAATACCTCCGGCGCGCTCGATGACCTTGTCATACCGGTCGGCTCCAAGGATCCGGCGCGCGCGACTGAGCAGGTCTTCCTCGCGTGCAACCTCGACAAGCGCATACCCGAGATCCCCGAAGGCGCGGCCGCCGAGACGATCAGGCAGGGCACGTGGCGAGTCGAGGAGAAGGTCTACGACTCTTTCGGCCAGCAGCATATAATCCGCGTGGAGTTCGCCCGGGTCCCCGGACAGCCCAACCAGTGGCAGGCAACGGTGAACGTCGACCCCGAGGCTGAAGCCGTGACCAACGCGGCCGTGGGCCTGAATCCCGAAGGATTGCAGGGCAACACGTTCACGGTGGAATTCGATAATCTCGGAACGCTGCGCCGCGTCATAGACGGTCAGGGAACGCCTTCGGCGGAGGAAGGACTCCTCGCGATGAACGTAGCCTTCGATGTCGCCGGCTCGACGCCGGGCGAGGGCGGGGCTGTCACAAGGCAGACCTTCGCGTTGAACCTGGGAACCGCCGGAAGCGTCAGGAATACCGTGACCCAGTTCGCCGAGGCTTCGAGCACCAAGGTGTTCGAGCAGGACGGCTACGGCATGGGGTACCTGGAAAACTTCAAGATCGACCAGTCGGGCATGATAACCGCGGTGTATTCCAACGGATCGACCAGGACGCTCGGTCAGATAGCGCTGGCAACGTTCACCAACCCGAACGGCCTCGAGAAGTCCGGCGAAACCAACTTCGTGCGCTCGAACAACTCCGGCATGGCGAACATAGGACCGTCGGGCATAGCGGGAAAGGGCAAGCTGATCGCCGGCGCGCTCGAAATGTCAAACGTCGACCTCGCCGAGCAGTTCACCGACATGATAGTCACCCAGCGCGGCTTCCAGGCCAATTCGAAGACGATCCAGACTTCGGACCAGATGCTTCAGGAACTCCTGACGCTCAAGCGATAAAAGGGTATAAGGGTATAATGCGATGATGCGATTCACCGGGAGGCGGCGATGATAGAATTGACGAGGTTGTCCGACGTCGTTTTCTGGTTGAACCCGCACCAGATAGAATACATTGAAAAAGTACCCGATACGTCGATAGCGATGCTCTCGGGCAAGCGGGTCACGGTGAAAGAGACCGTCGATGAGGTGATTGCCAGGATAGTCGTGTATCGCCGCCAGATCGGCGCATTCAAGAACGAGGAGTAGACGATGGATTTAGCCTCGGTCATAGGATTTGTAGGCGGATGGTTCGCTATCATCATGTCGATATTCCTCGCCGGCAGTACCATAGGCACGTACATAGACTTGCCGTCCGTCTTCATGACCATTTTCGGTTCCTACATGGCCTTGACGCTCAACTACAGCATCAAGGATGCCTTGGGAATCTTCGGCGTCATGGGCAGGGTGTTCAAGGTTCCTGATTTTGGCGAGATGAAGGTCGCCGAGACCCTGCTGTCGCTATCCGAACGCGCCAGGCGCGAAGGCATCCTCTCTCTCGAGGAGGAGATCGAAGCGGTCGAGAGCGCGTTCATGAAGCGCGGCTTGCGGATGGTCGTCGACTCTACGGACCCTGAAGTCATACGCAACATACTTGAAAACGAACTGTCCCAGATGAACGACCGCCACGGCATCAAGCTGAAGATGCTCGACCAGTGGGCCAAGCTGGCGCCTGGTTTTGGTATGTTGGGTACGGTGCAGGGCCTGATAGCCATGCTCAAGAACCTGTCGGACAAGAGTTCGATTGGTCCCAACATGGCCGTAGCCTTGATCACGACGTTCTACGGGGCCATCATGGCCAACTTTCTTATTACGCCCATAATGGGCAAGTTGAGCGGGCACGACCAGGCCGAGACCAAGGTGAGGGAGATGATAATCGAGGGCGTCCTGTCGATCCAGCAGGGAGACAACCCTCATATACTGCAGATGAAGCTCGCCGCCTACCTGTCGCCTTTGAACCAGAAGAAGCTTGAAGAGCTTCATCCCCAGAGTTAGGGGGGACGGTCATGGCCAGGAAGAAGAAAGAACAGAACCTCGGCGGCATCGGCGAGTGGGTCATCACCTACGGTGACATGATCACGCTGATGCTCTGCTTCTTCATAGCCCTGTTCGAGACGGAGGCCGCCGGGGTATCCACAGCGAACGAGTTCATCTCGAGCCTGAACAATATCGGCATGGGTTCGTCAACCGGGGGCAACTCCCTGTCGGCGGGCAGGTTGGCCGAGATGGGCAACAGCGTGATGTCCTTGCCGTCGATGGAGAAAGGCAAGATGCTGGCGACGGCGAAGAAGAAAGCTGTATCGCTTTTTCAGCCTGAGATACAATCCAACAAGGTCAGGATAAGTTCCGATGAGCGGGGCTTGGTGATATCATTGGCATCCGACGCATTCTTCAAGCCGGCCAGTGCCGAAATAAACATCGACGAGACACGGACCATGCTTATACGCATCGCCGAACTTCTAAAGTCGAAAGAACTAAGCGACAGGAAATTCAGGATAGAAGGTCATACCGATTCCTCGCCGACCGACCCGTCTGGCCAGTGGCTGTCGAACTGGGAGCTCTCCTCGGCCCGTTCCCTCGCCGTGCTGCACCTGCTGAGCGATTTCGGCGCTCCCGAGGAGAGGTTCCAGGCGGCGGGCTTCGCGGCTACAATGCCCATAGCCTCCGACGAGACCGAAGAGGGGCGGGCGTACAACCGACGGGTCGATATAATCATCCTGGACGCAGGGCATCTGTAACAAGCGGAGGTAGATCGACATGGGCGACGAATTTGACGACAAGAACGCACCGGAGTTCACTGAAGGAGCGGAGGTAACCGAGCGGCCGAAAAGCAAGATCGCCGGCAAGGCGATCTTGGGATTGCTCAAGTGGATAGCGATCGGCCTCGGCGCCGTCATCTTCATAATCGTGATCGTGGTAGTCACCGTGAGCATCCTCAACAAGCAGGCGAAACCGATGACCGCGGTTCCGACCTCGGCGGAATACCAGAAGGCCACGCCCATCTGGATGGCTTTCACGTCGATAGACCAGATTTCGACCAGTACGATCGACAAGGAGCCGTGGGTTGTGCAGATAAAGCTCAACCTGGCATATGACCCCAACGACAAGGAAATCCTCAACGAGCTTACATCGCGGAAATTCCAGATCCAGGACGCGCTCCGCTATTTCTTTTCCACGAAGGAGATCAAGTACTTGATGCCCGACCGCGAGAGCGAACTCAAGGCGGAACTCCGGGAAATGCTCAACAAGATGTTCACGAAGCCCGGCATCAAGGATGTCTATTTCCAGACCTTCTCCAGGAACCAGATCTGATACGTCGGCGTTGCGTAAAGCGTTTTTATATGCAATCATGTAGGGCGGAGTGAACAGATGACCGAAGTCCTGTCGCAGGACGAGATAGACCAGCTTCTCACCGCCATCAACGCAGGCGACACGTCGCTGGAGACGGTCCAGTCGACGACCGATTCCAGAAAAATAAAGATCTACGATTTCAGGCGGCCGGACAAGTTCTCCAAGGAGCAGATGCGTACCGTGCAGAACATGCACGAGACCTTTGCCCGGCTTACCACGACAAGCCTTTCGGCATCCCTTCGCATACTCGTCAACGTGCACGTAGCCTCGGTGGACCAGCTGACCTACGAGGAATTCATCCGTTCGATCCCGACGACGACTACCTTGGCGGTGGTCAGCATGGACCCCCTCAAAGGCCAGATAATACTGGAGATCGACCCCGCTGTGACCTTCACTATCATCGACCGGCTCTTCGGCGGCGCTGGCGAGGGTTCGAAGCTGACGCGCGAACTCACCGACATAGAGCACTCGGTAATGGAAGGCATCATAGTTAAAATCCTGGGCAACCTCCGCGAGGCTTGGACACAGGTGATCGACCTGCGGCCGCGCCTCTCGCAAATTGAGGTCAATCCACAGTTCGCGCAGATAGTGCCGCCGACGGAGATGGTCGTGCTCGTCACGCTCGAGACGAAGATCGGCGATGTCGAAGGCATGATGAACCTCTGTATCCCGTACCTGACAATCGAGCCGATCATCTCGAAGCTGTCGGCGCAGTATTGGTATTCATCGGTGCGCCGCGGCGCCACCACGGAGAACCTCAATATCCTCAAGGAAAAACTGTCTACGATAGACGTACCTGTCATAGCCGAAATAGGCAGGATCCAGGTGACGGTGCGCGATGTGCTCAACCTCAACCTTGGCGATATCGTAAGGTTGTACAACGTGAAGGTGGACGATCCGATGGTGCTGAATGTAGGCAACAAGAAAAAGTTCCTGTGCCGCCCCGGCGTCATCGGCAAGAAGATGGCTGTCCAGATAAGCAAGAAGCTCGAAGAATTCGGCCAGGAAGAGTACGAGGAACTGGCTTCGGAAGGTGAGGATTCCTATGAGTGACGGCGCTCTTTCCCAGGACGAGATAGATTCCCTCTTGGCAGGGCTCGATCCTTCATCGGGCGGCTCGCCATCGCAGAAAGCCTCGCAGGCGGCATCGGCGGGGCCCGAACTGCAGGCTTTCAAGGCGATACTCTCCGGGCTGAGCGATACGCACGCCCAGACCGTGTCTATGATGACCGGCAAGGAAGTGACCTTCTCCAAGCCACAGCTCGACATGTCGAGCCGCGACGGCATGTTGCCATCGTTGCCGGACGAGATTCTGGCTATCACGGTAAACATGGTGGGCGGCATTCCTGGAGATCACCTGTTCCTCATTCCGAAGGATACCGCGCTCAAGATCGCCTCGCTTGCCAACCAGGACGAATCGCTCGACGCACTCGACGAGATGGGCATCTCGGTGGTTTCCGAGTGCGTTTCCAGCTTGACCGGCTCGGCAATCAACGCCTTCACGGAGAAGACGGGAAACAGGTCGATACAGACCGAAGTCGCTTCGGGCGCGTTCGGTCCAAAGGCGATAGCGCGCTTCCCGGCAGGCGATTTTGTGCGTATAGCCTATGACATAACCATCGACGGTTCCCCCTTCAAGATTTGGGAAGTCTACTCCCACACATTCGTCAAGGATATCGCCGCCTCCTCAGGCATGCAGGCGCCTCCTCCGCAGCAGATGAACGCCGGTGGCATGGGCGCTCAGATGCCCTTCAACAGCGGCCAGGGCGGCGGCCAGCAGCAGATGGGGTACCAGCAGCCGATGTACCAACAGCCCATGATGATGCAGCCGCAGGGGATGTATCAGGGAGCGATGATGGCACAACCTAATGTCCAGCCGGTGCAGTTCGCGAACCTTGGCCTTGGACACAGCGCCCAGGAATCAGGCAATATCGGCCTGATCATGGACGTGTACATGGAGTTGACCGTAGAACTCGGCAGGACCAAGAAACTAATCAAGGATATCCTGGGTATCGGTGAAGGTACTATCATAGAACTCGACAAGCTCGCGGGAGAACCGGTCGATATCCTCGTCAACCACAAGCTGATAGCGAAGGGCGAAGTCGTCGTCATCGATGAAAATTTCGGTGTGCGCGTCACCGAAATCGTGTCACCGATGGAGCGCATGGCAGACATGAGCTGATAGCAGGTATTTCCTAATTATCCATAGACTTGTTGCCATTTTAACTTCGAGGGGATACAATGCCCCCCGGAGGGGACAGTGCGCTCATTCATTCGCTTGGCCCTTGTGGCTTCGTTGTGCTTTTCAGTGCTCGCCTACTCCTGGGCGCAGTCTTCCGGCACGGCCGCGCGCGCGGCACCCGGGGCAAATGCGACCGCCTCGCAGGCTCCGGCCGGGCCGGTAGACGAGAGTACCCTGGCCCTGTCCGACCCCGCCGCGGGTCCCGCCGCGAACGCCACAAACGTTGGATCCTCGTCGATTGTGCCTTATTTCCTGCGCATGGTACTCGTCCTCGGCCTCGTCATAGCCGCCTTGTATGGCTTGTTCGCCTTGCTGAAGCGATCTCCCAGGAACAACGCCGCGACGGATGCCTATCTCCGGGTACTGGCTTCTGTGAACATCGCGGCGGGCAGGAGCGTGCACGTCGTTGCCTTGGGTGAAAAAGCCTGGTTGCTCGGCTCGACCGACTCCTCGGTGAACCTCATCTCGCCGGTTGACGACAAGGAGGTCATCGACGCGCTCGTCTTGCGCGCCGCGGCTTCGCCGGAGACTCCCAGGCAGGATTTCCTGCCGATGCTCCTGAGCTCACTCGGCAAGAAGGGGTCGCGCAAGGCTACCGCGGCCGACGCGAGCGATTTCTTCAACCGGCAACGTGATCGCCTGAAGCGATTTTAGTGGAGGGTGGCGTGCGTATATCGTGCATTCTTGTTGTCTTCTTTATAGCGGCGGCCGCGCTCGGCGCGCAGGAGTCGACCGGTGCCGCGTTTCCCTCCACGCCGGCGGATACCGCTCGAAGCATTCCCGTTCCCGGCGCGGGACCGCTGACCGGAACGCCGGCACCCGCGGCTGCCTTCCCGCGCGGAGCCGCCACCGCCACCACGGCGATCCCCCGCAACCTGCCGGTCGTGCCGTTCGTCGACCTTTCCATCCGTTCCCCGCAGACGGGGCAGGAAGTCGCTTTCAGCCTCCAGTTGCTCCTGCTCCTGACGGTATTGTCCCTGGCGCCCAGCCTTATCATCCTGCTTACAAGTTTCCTCCGTATTTCCATAGTGCTCGATTTCGTCAAACGGGCTCTTGCCTTGCAGCAGGTGCCTCCTGGCCAAGTCTTGATGGGCATCGCCTTGTTCTTGACGGTTTTTATAATGTGGCCTGTCTTTGACGAGGTATACACAACCTCGCTCAAGCCGCTTTCGGACGGCCAGATCGGCGTCGAGGCGGCGTACAGGGCCGCCGAAAAACCCTTCAGGCTTTTCATGTACTCGCAGATGCGCAACGATTCCGAGAATATACGGCTGTTCATGAACATGCGCGGTTTGCCAAAACCCAATTCGCTCGCGGACGTACCTACCTATATCCTGATTCCATCGTTCATCCTCAATGAGCTTACGATAGCCTTCAAGATAGGCATTTTGTTGTATATACCGTTCATAATAATTGACATGGTAGTCGCGTCGGTGCTCATGTCCATGGGCATGATAATGTTGCCGCCGGTAATGATCTCCACCCCCTTCAAGCTTATACTGTTCGTGCTCGTCGACGGGTGGAACCTGATGGCCAGGCAGCTCGTCGAATCGTTCCTGAGGAACGGCGTATGAGCGTCGGCCAGGCTTCCGCGCTTATGACGGGCGCAATCGTCCAGATCCTCACGCTGGCCGCGCCGATACTCCTGACCGCCTTGATAGTAGGTCTCGTGATAAGCATCCTGCAGGCCACCACGAGCATACAGGAGCAGACGCTTACCTTCGTCCCGAAGGTC
>CAZKJA010000034.1:0-348 GCA_964552925.1 uncultured Treponemataceae bacterium | reverse complement strand
CCATAATGCTGATGTTGGCGTTGCTCGGCGGGTGGATGTTCGGGAGTCTCGCCGAATACACCAAACAACTCTTCGAATTGATACCGGAGTTCGCCGGATGAAACGGATAGTCTCGTGTTGAACGAGATGGTCGCGAATGCCGATTTGTTCTTCATAATCGCGGTACGCGTGCTCGCGATGATCGAGACGGCTCCCTTGTTGTCCGGCGATGGCATTCCGCAGGTCGCGAAGGTCGGGCTCGCCGGCTTCGCGGCAGCGGCGGTGTTTCCCTGGGTCCGCGACGCCGGCTATCCAATGCCCGCCAGTGCCGGCGCCTATGTTGGTCTAGTGGTTGGCGAAGCGATGATA